>JAYYRF010000532.1:0-10282 GCA_036127535.1 Myxococcota bacterium
GAATTTTGTGTTTGATTCGAGATAGAATTGGCATAGCGAAGACGGATTAAATAAAAGAGTATAGACTTAATCTACGTATCAGATAGGAGCGAGGATGGCTATTCGACAGCGAATCAAACGAAAGGTAAAAAACGTATTGAAGTCCATCATCGATCGTTTGGTAGATGCGGATACGGAATCGTATCAGGAATCAACGGCTTCCACGACCGCGTCAAATACACCAGAAACCCACGAACCACCCGCAGATTCTCCGACGTCCCAAGATGACGGCGCTCGCGAAGAAACGGCCGCTTTGGATACATCAACTGCCACAACTGACGCATCAGAGAGTGAAGTATCCAAAGGGGATGTACCTCAACCGTTGAAAGAAGTTGCTGTGTCCAGTCAATTGTCGGATGTAACCGACACAGATGCGTCTGCGGAACCGGAACATACGGAACCCACATCCTCGAAAGACGAAGAACCCAAAGAACAGACAGAAGAAGAGAAGAAAGCGGATGCTGCCGCGAAGCATTGGGAGAAAACGAGAAAGGGACTCCTCAAGAAGCTTAAGAAGGAGGGTGGCAAAATGGGTCTGGCTGAGCTTCATGACTTCAGCGAGCGCCGGTTTTTCATAGGACATCAAAAATTCTCTATGATTATGGAGGAGCTTGTAGAAGAGGAATTGGTTTTGTACTCTCTGGAAGACTATACGGTCACCCTGGGAGATAAAGCAGAAGACTACCTGAAGTCGTGAATGAAGCGCGTCTTACTCACCGGTGCGACCTCCGGAATCGGTAAAGAAATCGCTACAGAGGTTCTTCGAAGAGGGGATTCTCTATTGCTGATCTGCCGCTCGCAGACACGTGCCGCACACAGTATACAAGAGTGGAAAGCCATGTTCCCTCATGCGAATATAGAAGTATATTTTGCGGATTTAGCAGAGATGAAACAAGTTCGGGCGGTTGCGCTACAGATCCAAGAACAGCACTCCAACTTGGATATTCTCGTCAATAATGCGGGTTTATATTTGGATCGAAGGCTCTTGACCGAAGAAGGATATGAGAAGACGTTTGCCGTGAATCACCTCAGTTATATGGCTCTAACGCGGTTTCTCATGCCTTTGTTACAGCAAAGTGCATCTGCTCGTATCGTGAATGTCGCTTCTCGTGCCCATCGCTATGGTTCTTTGCTGTTGGATGATCTAATGTGGAGCAGACCGTATCGACCGCGCATCGTATATGGAACGACAAAGCTCTGCAATATTTTGTTTAGCTCCGCTTTGGTTCGTCGTTTAGAGGGCAGTGGTATTTCGGTTAACAGCCTTCACCCCGGTGTTGTTCGCACTCGGTTTGCCAAGGGCCAAGGCGGTCTGATGGGGTGGGGAACCGCTTTGCTCCGTCCGTTCTTTCTTTCACCCAAAGGGGGTGCAGAAACACCACTATTTTTGATGTACAGCTCGAAAGTAGAGGGTTGTAGTGGTGGATATTATGTTCGATGTAAAAAAAAACGTCCCAGCAAGACGGCGCGCGATATGATGTTGGCTGAGCGGTTATGGGAGGAAAGCGAGGTTTTAATTCAACGTGCGCTGATGTCTTAATATGGGATATTATTTCAAAGATAGTCGAGATGGGAAGAGAGTATTGTTGGGGTGTCTTCTGTTATTCTCCAGCGTGTTGCTATACGCGTGTCGATCAGAAGTGCAGCCTCGTTCCATTCCCTATCCGGATGCCACATTGGAAGCCCCTTTTTCTTTGTGTCGAAAATACACGGAGAAAAGCATCTTTGAGTACTGTGTATATCAAAGAGCATCGTCTCTTTTTACTTTGGAAGAGGTACATTTCTATTGTCCAATGGCGGGGATTTGGGAAGAGTCATGTCGTCACACTTGGGGACTCAAACGACTGCGTATGACGCATAAAAGTCGCCTATCGCTCGAAGAGCTTCTCGACGGATGTGGTGGTTTTTCAGATTGCTCCTTCGAAGTGATCGACGCGAGACCTTCTGAGGATACTCTGATTCAACTCGAGCGATGTTCTCAATATGTGGTCTCTGATTTTCGCGACTGCGTTCTACATGCGATGCAGCGATGGTATTCTCAAAAGCCATCTGCGGATCAGGTTCAAACGGTTCTAGAGGGATTTCCACAGCTTCCAGATCAGGCAACAGAATACATTGCTAACGTCGTGTATTGCCAGGGAATTGGTTCTTGTGAAGGCGCCTTGCGGTCACATCAAAATTGCCGTCGTCACATTCGTCGTTTACAAAAGAAACCCCGCTTGTGCAAAAGAATGACGGGGAGTCACTTTCCCAAAAACCCAAAAGACTCCGGAAATCGAAAACGCTAGATCACAACCGTTTCGATTCGATCCAGTTTTTACTGAACGCAGCACTTCGGTTTTGGTTTTCCAAAAATTGATCCGCGATAACCGTTTCGATTTTTTTGCCCAAACCAAAAACAGAAACTTGAAATTCAAGATGGCAGTGTCGGATACAGGATGTGGGCGTTTTGGCTTCTAAAAAATAGAAGCCAGAAATCTTGATCTTCGAAGAAAGGGCGGAGGGTTCAATTGTAAAATGGTATTGCTGATTTTCAGTATCGAAAGAGCCTCTTTCGGTATATCCGATGGACGAACCGACCACCTTTTGTAGAGACCGAGGAAGTTTCATTTCCGGAACATTATAGAGAACACGTTCGTAGTGGGGGGAACCCGTATCCGAGATCAGTTTATAGGTGCTGCAACGTAGTGCTTCGAGATGAAGGTGTTCTGTGTAGCGGTGACAAAAAAATAGATCTGACCAAAATCGATCTATGGAGATCGGAATATGGTGTTGAATTTTTTTTTGCATCGATCTTTGCCTCCGTATACAGTCTTAAGAGTGTTTTAATCCAAGGAAATAGACCTGTCGACGCAACGTATCTAAATTAACATTGTGTTTGCGTACTATTTTCGAGAACAAAGGAGAGACGGTGGAGCGTCCATTTCTAAAAGATGAGTTTTATATTTCTTGGTCTACATTGGAGGCCCGTTGCGTGGAACCAAATATTCTTCGCGGAATTGCACAGGCAAAAAAATCGTTGGAAGAGCTGTGTTCCGTTCCCGAGCCTTCTTATGAGAACACAATTCTCGTGTTCGAAGAGATCTTGGATACAGTGGGCGTCATGTGGCGAAAGGTTACACATCTCAATTCCTTTTGTAGCACGCCTGAATTGAGAGCAGCATTGAATTCGGTTTTACCGCACTACTCTGAATTTATGAGTTCGATATTTCTCAACGCGCACTTGTGGAAGCAAATACAACGGATCAATACACAAGGTCTATCCCCGTTAGCGTTGCGTCATATCAATGAGATTCGTCATAGCTTTCGCAACAACGGCGCGGATTTAGATGCCGAATACAAGGAGCGATTTGCCGAGATCAGTCGTACGTTGGCTACGAAAACGCAGCGATTTTCAGAGAATGTTTTGGATGCGACGGAGGACTGGGAACATATTGTCGAAGATGCTTCTCTTTTAGAGGGATTACCCGCATCTGCCATTGAAATGGCTCGTCAATCGGCGACAGCCAAAGGACACCCGAATGCATGGCGTTTTACGCTGCAGAGACCGTCTTATGGGCCGGTTCTACTGCACGCGAAGACAGAATCTTTCCGAAAAACAATTTGGGAAGCCGTTACGCAAATCGGTCGGTTTGGTAAGACAGATAATCGACCTTTAATCGTTGAAATCTTATCTCTTAGAAAAGAAAAAGCGAGATTACTGGGTTTTCAGAACTTTCCTGATTTGGTTCTATCCAATCGAATGGCGGGATCGAGCAAAGAAGCACTCCGATTTGTAGAGGGGTTGCATGCCAAAATTCGTACCACATACCTCCAAGAGATGAATCAACTTGAACAGTGGAAGGCGAAGCGACAAAAAGAAGATCCGCGGGCGCTCTTGCCATGGGAAATCGGGTTTTGGATGGAGAAGATGCGTGCCGAGGAGTATGGGTTCGACACCGAATCCATTCGTCCTTACCTTTCCATCGATGCCGTGCTGTCCGGTATGTTTGATTTGGTTCGTGAGATTTTTGGCGTATCCGTTGTACCGTTGAAATCCCAATTTCTATCAAACGGTGAAACCTTAGCAGAGGACGCGATCGAGGTTTGGCATCCAAGTGTTAAGGCGTATGACATCTTTGATGAAGACGGCTCGAAACTGGGATCGTTCTACACGGACTGGTTTCCCCGAGAAGGAAAGAGAGGAGGGGCTTGGATGGAGCCGCTTCTGTTTGGTCGCAAGCAGCACAACGATCGTTTGAGTCCATATCTTGGCGTGATTGCCGGCAATCTTACGCCTCCGGTGGGCCAATCGCCCGCTTTGATAACACCGCGTGAGATGCAAACCATTTTTCACGAGTTTGGGCATTTGTTACATCATATTTTGGGCTCGGTAGAGATCCCTTCCTTGAATGGTACCAATGTTGCCTGGGATTTTGTGGAGCTTCCATCACAGATCATGGAAAATTGGTGTCGCGAAAAAGATGTTCTGCAGCGGTTCGCGTTTCATCACGAGACGCGAGAGGTTTTATCCGAAGCCGTAATTCAAAAAATGAAGCGCGCCCGTAATTTTATGAGTGCGTACGGAATGATGCGACAACTTCTGTTTGCAAAGCTAGATTTGGAATTACACGTTCGAAATACCCAATGGTCTGCAGAAAATATAGATACGGAGCTCGCGACGGTACTCGAGGAGTACTCATATTCCACTTCGCGATCGTTTCCGACTCTCGTCGCGCGTTTTGGACATCTCTTTGGTTCACCCACCGGTTATGCGGGTGGTTATTACTCTTACAAGTGGGCAGAGGTGCTCGATGCAGATGCGTACTCTCGATTTCAAAAGGAGGGGATCTTTAATCGAGAGACCGGTTTGGATTTTCGTAAATGCATCTTATCGCAGGGAAATTCACAAGAACCAACGGTTTTGTTTAAGAATTTTATGGGAAGGGATCCCGATCCAGATGCTCTACTCCGGCGAGAGGGCTTGCTGTAAGCGTTATTCCTTGTAGCGATGACGAGAACCATGTAGATAGTCGAGCTTCTTCTTGCCGTTAAAATGGGTGATTTTAGCGGTGTGTAAAAAGAATTCTCCGTTTTGATCGAGCTGCCACTGGTTGGATATCTTCCAGTCGTACTGTGTGTAGTATTCTCGTATCGAACAATCCTCAAAGGCAGCGCCCAAGAATAAATGCTTCACTTTTACTCGGTTCTTGAGGGAAATGAAGGGCAGTTGGAGGACGGTGATGCTGTGCTGCTTTTTTTGTTTCATCAGTAAGAGTTTTTGGTTCTTTCCACTAAAGGGGCCTTGATCCATATAGCGACATTCGACAATAAAAAGAAAGTCTCGTATGGAAACTTGAAATTTCTGCACGCGACTGCGCATCGTATCGCTAAAAGAGTCGCATCCTTCTGTATGATAGATGCGTGTGATGGTTTCGATCTCTTTGACGGAGACGACCTCTTGTTTCGGTTTCTCCAGTTTGGCCTCGGCTTGCGGCAGATATTGCGTGAGTTTTGGAAAGTTGGGGTCTAAGGTTTGAACCATCGTCCAATGCCTCACGACACTTGTCCACTCTTCTCGAACCCAATGCGCCCACCCTAATTCCCAGTGACATTGTACGTTTTGCGGCTCGTCTTCTACACAGCGTCGAAAAGACCGCTCCGCCGTACTGAAGTCTTTGCGCTTCATCGCTTCCATTCCCACGGTATATTGAGGATGTCCAAAGGCTGTCGAAAGTAAGAATATCAACATAAAAATATCACTGCGATTGCTTGTCCATTAGTCTAGCAAATAAAGACCTATAATCGATCAATAATAATGTTTTTGGGATAAATAATCCTCGTTCAACATACTGGATTTGGAAATGTTCATTTCTGTGCTATCCTCCTTCCATAGGTGTTGAGATCGGAACGGGGAGATAGATGTGAGGCAACTTTTCTTTTTTTTGTTGTTGGCGTGCCGGAGCAACGCACCTGAAAAAGGAGATCCCGTCGAAGAGGATCCGAATCGAGACCAAGACGAAGATGGCTTTCCGGTGTCAGAGGATTGCGATGATGCGAATTCCACCATTAATCCGTCTGCGGATGAGATTTGTGACGGTGTCGATAATGATTGTGATGAGGAAATTGACGAAGGGGTGTTGCAAACGCTCTATCTCGATGTCGACGAAGATGGGTATGGGAATCCGAATGAGCCGGTAGAGGCGTGCGAAATATCGGATGGTCTTTCTTTGGTTGGGAACGATTGCAACGATCAAGATGATCTGAGTTATCCTGGATCCGCTGAACGGTGCGATGGACTCGATAACGATTGCGATGGCGAAGTGGATGAGGAACTACAAGAAATTTGGTTTGCCGACAAAGATGGAGACGGCTACGGAGACGCCGATGACTTCATTGAGATCTGCGATCCTCCAGAAGGGTATGTGTCGGTCGCATTGGACTGTGATGACCTCAACGGAGATATCAATTTAGACGCGATTGAAATCTGTGATGGTCTAGACAACGATTGCGATACCCTGATAGACGATGCGGATGGAGACGTAGATTACTCGACCGCCACGGATTATTATTTCGACATGGATGGCGATGGCCACGGTGCCGATCTGCTTGAGTCCGGTGCATGTACGCCACCCGAAAATGGCGTTCCGCTTGGAGATGACTGTGATGATCGCGACGCAGCGGTATACCCAGGAGCACCGGAATATTGTGATCTGATCGATAATGACTGCGATGGTTTAATCGATTTGGACGATGAAGATGTGGAAGGTGCGCTGACCTGGTACTTGGATTCCGATCGAGATGGGTTTGGCACGAGTGATGACACGGTGGATTCTTGTGAGCAGCCTTCAGGATATGAGTTATTGGAGGGTGATTGTGACGACAACGACGCTTCTGTCAATCCAGAGGCACGGGAAACCTGTGATGAACGCGATGAAAACTGCGACGGCAATATAGACGAAGGAGCGCTGGGCTCTGAAAATATTTGTCCAGGGCAGTCTTGCTACGAGATATTACAAGACGGATCGGATAACGGCGATGGTTTATACTGGATCGATCCGGACGGTGATGATTTAGCGCCCATGCAAGGTTGGTGTGACATGACAACGGATGGTGGAGGTTGGACACGCCTATTTGGATCCTTATATCCAACCTTTTGGGAATCCCTAAACTGGGAGTCTCATGGTGCCTCTGATTATGACAGTTTTTCTATTCTCGAAAAGCGAAGCTATTTTGCGGATTCGAACGGAACATATCGTTTTCGCTTGCAGGTTGGAAGTACGGGCAATTGGGATACCAACACTCCGGATTACCAAACGATTTGGGAGCAAAGTCACGATCCTTTCTCCAGTAGTTCTTCAGGCGCGGACTATCTTTGGATTGCAGGAACGGAGATCTCGACCTGCGGCGGGTTTAACGGCTTGCACGATCAGCATTATCGCGATGGTGGTCTGTATGCGGTGGCTACGGAACAAGATGATGGCGATGCATCGAGTTGTTGGTGGCTTCAAATGGTTCCCTTACGTCAATTTGGCTCTCCTAATATTTACGCGGGTTACGTCGATGGTTACGGTGGATCCGGCGGTGTGCACTTGTGGCAACAGCTGTGGGTTCGCTAGGGTCGGACACATGAATGTACTGCGACGTTGTAACTTTTAGTACATCATCGAAAGCGGCTTCCTTTTTTGGTGCCTTTTGATTTCTTGCCGGAGGTGTTTCAAGAGAGGGGAGCTGCTTGATACCTCTCGAGAATACGGCCATCGGTTGATCTTTTCGGAACCCAGTTCTACGTTATACCGTTCATGCAATACATCCCAAACAGGATTGGGCATGAGATACTTGCTACAAATCAATGCTCGAATGCTGTGGGGAATGGCGCTCGGATATGAAAGCCCAAGAAGAGCGAGATGTGTTAAGAATGTGGGGTTGGGTGGGTAGAATTTCCAAATACGACTCAACCACGGTGCAAGAGGAACGCGAAGTTGGTGTAAAATGTCTGCCCATCGCCTCAGCTCGGGAATCGTAGAGTTTGGATGCTGTTGCCGACGACATGGAGTGCTCCATCCCAAATTGGGTACCGGTACCACGTCGATCGGGAGATACGGTTTGGGCACATCGAAAAAGGCTAGCCAAATGGCCTCTTCTTCGAATTCAGACCGTAAGTTCGGTCGCGCAGAGAGTCCGAAAAAAAAACGCATCGCGTTGTCACTTCGCAATCGACTCTGCGTAACAGGGGTTGTGTCGTCTTTCCGTATATCTATCCACTTGGTTGACCAATCTCCGAGAGCAAACATCAACTCGGAAACCTCGATCGAATGGTGCTGGTTTTGTTGAATGAGGGCTACTGCCGCCGAGTCCCGATGTTGTTGAAATGCCGATTGTATGGTTTGCAAGAGATTCATGTCTTCCTCCGCTCGGGAAGGAGGCAAGAAGCGTGCCGCAGAATTTGGGATTGGAGTAAGAGGATTGGCGTATGTAAACAGATCTTCGTCGACGAATTTGACTTATATTGTCGATATTAGTGAATGTTACTGCAACGACTCGCTTGCTCATCTCCCAGTTTGTATAGACACAACCCTCCATCGATGAGGTTGATAATCAGCAAGGTTGAGTCTCCGCACTTACGTAGGTAAATTTGATCCACTTCGTCTGGAAGATCTTGGGTGTCAATGGGATAATTTGCGATGCCGTTAAGCTGGGCAACCCAGATATCGGTTGGTTCGAACCCGACGGGTGCCAGCGTATACGCGATCCAGTTTTCGTCGTTGTCGTGATGAATACATGTCGACTGAACGCTGGATTTGGGATGGAAGCGCATGACGTCTTTTTTGTTGTTGAGTTGTGCGGCAAAAACTCCTTTTTTCGGTATGGACGTTCCTCCTCCATTATCGATCCAGGTCAGATAAATTTTATCCCGCACAACATCGACGTCGAAACGGTGCCCGGGAAAACCTGCGGGGGGTTCGAGCATGCGTTCAATCCCGTTTGCAGAGAGTTCAACGAGCGTTCCTCCTTTGGTCATGGCAAGAATTTTGTGGTTTCCGACCAAGCCGTTTACCGTTGGCATATCGTGGTAGATATGGTTGTTCTCTCCGGTATACTTGAGCTGGTGAATGTGAATTTTCGGATTGTTTCTGCTGATTACATAGAGTTCTAAAAAACTTTTGTGTGCGCGCAGCCGAAAATGAGGAAATGGAGTGCTGTTTCGAAAATCGGTACTGTAGTTAAGGACAAATTGTGCAAATCGTTTTTGCTGACCCAATTCGTTTATCAAGTAAAATACCGCATATAAACCGCTGGGGCGATCCTCAAAGCAAAGAACGACGAATCCTTTCGGTGTATCGATGACGTGAAGGCCTCTCAGCAGATCTGTGGGTGTTGGAAGAGCTGAAATGTCTCCGTATTTACCGGTCTCTACATCGACAATTATGTACCGAATGTGTGGTTTGGGCATTTCTTGGTTAATCCAGCAACACAGCATATTTTGATACGAAACCGCAATATGGGGCATTTCGATAAACATGTGCGGTGCTGCGACAGCGGGAGGATGTGTGATTTGATTTAAATCTGCGTGAATTTCAGATGTGTCGGCGGTCGATAGATTCATTTTTCTGATATCGACGCCGGAGAGATCGGAGCGACTTAGATTGCTTTGTTCGAAACTGTTTTCCGCTAGGATGGCTTGATCCCAGTTTGAGCGATGTAAGTTACAGTAATTAAAGTTGCAATTTTCGACCGATGCTTGTGCAAACAGACTGCTCGCCATGCTTGCATATTGGAAGTCACACGTCTTAAGCTGTGATTTCGCCACCCGAATCCCATCGAGTTCGGCATATTGAAAGCTCGCATTGTTTGCGATGAGTCCATTTAGTTTCGCTTTAACCAAAGAGGCTTCTTTTAGGCAAGCTTGAGAAAAATCGACGTTTTTACCGCGAATTTCGCGTAGTTGTGCGTTTTGTAAGTTGGCTTCCGGGAATTCCGCATCGTTCATGGAGGCTTGGTTTAGCGTAGCCTCGGTTAGATCGGTTTGCCCCGCATAGACCTCATCGAGATTGGCTCGTGTAAGGTTGGCCGCATGTAGATTGGCCTCCGTCAGATCGGCACCGCTCAATCGCGTTTTGCTCAGATTGGCTTGTGAAAGATTGCAACGACTTAGATCCGCTTTTTCAAGGTTAATATTGGAGAGATCCACGCCTTGTAAATCCAACCCGCTCAAATCTTCGGCAAAGAGGTCGAGTTTAAAGGGTCGTTCATCATTAAATTG
>JAYYRF010000533.1:0-3179 GCA_036127535.1 Myxococcota bacterium
CTTTGATAGGCAGGTTTATACCCTTTCTTTGACAAGTTTCGCTCTGCCAGCGTGAGGAGAAGAACGACAAAGCCCGTTCCAAGCATGAACGCCGCAAAACGCTGTTGATTCTTACTCCATTTGCTAAGCATGGTCTCTCGCTGAGCGGATCGTATTGGTACGCATTCAGATTCCTTGTGGGTTCGAAACGGTCAACGTTTGTTTCGTACTCCGTCATCGACAATCATATTATACTGCATGGAAGCCTTTATAGCTATGTTGCATTGGGTAAAACAAAAGCAACGATGGCGATATAGTGCATCAAAGCCCCCATTAAGACCGCGATATGAAACAGTTCGTGATATCCCAAGATACCGGGCAATGGATTGGGTCGCTTGGTCGCGTAAAATATGGCTCCAAGGCTATATACCAAGCCACCAAGCAGAAGAAGAATACCGCAGGTGCTGTGTCCATTGGAAAACGTTTGCGGGAAGGAAAAAATTCCCATCCATCCTGCGGCAAGATACAGACCGGAGCGAATCCATTTTGGAGCATGTATCCATACCATATTCATCAAGAATCCCGCGACAACCAACGCCCACAAAGACCAGATGGTCAAAGTATTGAACCATCCTTCATACAAGAATACGCCCAACGGTGTGTAGGTTCCTGCGATTAAAACAAAAATCATGGTGCGATCCAAACGTCTCATCCACATACGTCGCTTCTCCGGCCAGTCAATTCGATGATACAATGCGCTGGTTCCGAGTAGAGCAGAAAGACTCAGGCCGTAGAGTATGGCAACGATCAAAACGTTGGGGTTCGATTTCTGCATCCCTACCCATACCGCAATCCCCAACAGTGGAATGGAACCGATAAACCCCCATTGATGGAACCATCCTCGCAAACGCGGTTTCTTCGTAACGGACATGGTTTCCTCTGGGATGATTTTGATGTGAACGCGAGCTACTGCTAATGTTTAGCACGTTGGGCGTGAGAGTCTGAAAAGTAAAGATGATCTATATCAAGTATATTGCACGCGTACTTTCTCAGGATCTGACATTCCTAAAAATCAAGGTAGAAGCCAATTATGGGGTAATACTATGTTTTTATTGGTTCTTTGGGCTTGTGCTGACAAAGAAAACGAACCTGCAATGGATATGGTTGCAGAGAACGATGTCGGTGCAATCGAGTCAACAATTGAGCCGGAAGAGCCAACTTCTGAGGCCGAAGACTCATCTGATGTCACCGATGATGAAGTAGAAGACGAGTCACCGGAGAGCGAAGAGGAAGAGGAGACGATTGAGGAGACGGTTGAGGAGACGTACTCTTGCGTAGATGGCAGAGCATATTGGCAAGAGTGTACCGGTATTCCGCTACCTCCTTCCATCGAATGTACGCAAGGACTGTACACCGAGCTTGAGTTGGTTCAAGCGTTATCTTGCGAAACATTTTTGGAAGCACAAGATGGTCTTCCTTTGTGCGAGAGTATGGGAGTGAATTGTCCCGAAGATATCCAAACGTGCGCGGCGGTGCCGCTCGATGCAGCAGACTACTTGACCATTTTAGAGTGGACGGACACGACAACATTGACAGACGTGTACGATGTTGCCGATCGAAATGCGGGACTGCGATTTCTTTTCGCAGAGCGGGGGGATATACGGGGAGCCTTTTCGTCGGTTTACTCCCCAATTACCGATACCGCTGTCGAAAGCATTGATGCGGGCACCTTTGAACATGATGCATGGGTGCGTGATTTGGTAATAGCCTTCTCTGCTCGTTACTATGAAAACCTTCGAGCATCTTTGTTGTCACAACCGACGACGCAGTCTTGGGGACGCTATTATCACCTTGCAGATGATTGCTCCGTCAATGGTCTGCGGGTTGCTGCACACGGTATTGTTGTGCATCTGATCGTTGATTTGCCACACACGCTTGTCGATATCGCCAGCACGCCTGA
This sequence comes from Myxococcota bacterium, assembly GCA_036127535.1. Classification (GTDB taxonomy): domain Bacteria; phylum Myxococcota_A; class UBA796; order UBA796; family UBA796. The sequence goes on from JAYYRF010000533.1 coordinate 1,940, forward strand.
ACAAAAAGACGACTTTGATCTGTTTGGTTTGGTTTTGGTGGAAACGACTCCGATGATCGTAGAAAATTTACGCAACGATTATGGAATCGAATCTGAAAACTTCTTCTCGGGCTTCTTTTTGGGAAATTGGATTGACTCTGTTGCGGGAGACGACGCGACGACAACGTTTGCGTTTCAAACCATTCGGAACAAAGCCTGGAAAAACGGTATGTGGTTACAGGACTGGCGATTTGGTTTAGCAGAATCCGATATTTACCTTTCTTGGCGTGCCGCGGATGTCGCCTTGGCGAGTTGGGATATCTTCCAGTAAGTTTTTCGCATGCACCCATGAGCGGTAAGAAAGCGGTTGTGGTACCTTTCTACAATTTCATCTTTGGGCAATCGGACCCAATCGGAGTCAACTCGCCCAAAGTATTGGGGGTGAAATCCTTACTGCGTGAGGATAACGGTACTGGGCTCGTCTTTAAACTCGCATTCCCACCAACCGCTGTTGGCGCTAAAGCTTCCGAAGATTGTGCCGTGTACTTCACCAGCAGATATCACATCTTGTGCGTTAATGGTTATATTTGAGTCATAGTCGATGGGTTCTCCATCGACTTCGAAGCGAAGAGAACCACCCAAAAAGAGACCATTTTCATCTCCTGCGCCACTCATGCTCCAACTGGAGTCTGTTCCTGGTGTTACAGCGTACAGATCATCGCTCGGGCCGGAGAGTTGAAGCATAATCGTTTGCTGGTCGTTGTCTTCATCTGCTCTGGGACTGTCTACAAAATCTTGATAGCAAGCATAATTGAGATTCATGCTCACCATCCAAACACCACTCCAGTCAGGGGCTTCTTCCTCCTCCTCCTCTTGTGTGCTTTCGCTGCTCTCTTCTGTTGTGTCACCGTTACTGTTTTGCGGATCGTCTGTTGTCGTGTCCTTGTTACCGGAGTCAGAGCAAGCCGTAGTCATCAATCCCAATGTCAAAAACCATATCTTCATATTTTCTCCTTGTGTAAATGCATGAGTGAACATATTCAATTTTTCATGGTTCTTCTATAAAAAAATCATCTTTGTCCAATTGTATTTTCGAACGATGGATAGGGACGATAGCAATCGAAAATGATGACCCGAGGTCTGCTCAATATTTTTTTCGATTGACTGCAATATGGATTCGTATACATGTTGACATGAAGCGCATACTCGCCGTTAATCACTTCATGTATCTCGAGCGGTTTGAAGAACCGCAGAATACTCT
>JAYYRF010000534.1:0-6533 GCA_036127535.1 Myxococcota bacterium
TCCACAAATAGATTGGTATAATCTTACTTTCATATCTATACGTACGCAACGAACGAACTGTCATTTTTAAGGTTTTTAACATTCTTACGTTCAATTGGTAATGCGCAGTCTCACCGGCTTTCGCATGTGAACGTCTGCAACATGCATCCCAAAAACTTATCTTTTGGGACGATATCCTAGATTAAAGGCAATGGTCACCCGCAAATCTCGACTTTGATTCGCGTGCACGTGATGCAATAGCCATCCGGGAAAGATGAATACATCGCCGGGTTGCGGACTAAAACTAACCCGAGGCTGCGTCAGTTCGTTTTGTCGAAGTTGGGGGTATAAAGGACGAGCCATGCTCGCTCCCCCTCTTGGATCCAGAAACTCTATATCACCACATCCTTTGGCCATACGTACATAGTAGGCTCCTGAAAAAGCTGCGCTGGCATGAATATGTGGGGCATTGGAAGTACCCGGGTAATTTACGTTTGCCCACGCGTTTTGAAAAAAAAGTTCTGCATTGGGATGAACCGAGTATGCCTGTGATACGCTTTGAAGAACATCAGAGAGGGCAATAAAAAGAGGACGAAACTCGGGGAGTTTGTGCAGGTTGTCGTTGCTTTGCCAACCACCAACATTGGATCTTTGCCGACCGGTTTGATCCGCTTTTTGAAGATTGGCAATCCCTTGCAGTAGCGCATTGTTTAAATCGGTAATTCCACCGAGTTTCGCAAACCATATGGGCGTGGGAAAGTACATTCCGCGTTCTATTTTTTCAATTTCTACTTTTTTAGACATATGTGCCCCTTTATCTTAATGTATAGTCTCTTTTGTATACCTGAAACAACGCAGAGCATTTTTATCTCGTTCACCATTGTGAAAATCCACTTGAATGGATGTTCATTCCATTCTAGACTGGACCGGAGGCAAGAGAAGGGATGGATAAGATACAACAGATTAAACGCTACATCATGGAACATTTGGAAACGAACAACCCCATTTTTTCCAATATGCCGGCATGCCCATTTGCACGCAAAGAGCGTTTAGAAGATCGTATCGAATATCGGGAAGTTCATATCGACGCAGAAGGGCCAAGCGATGCACTGCTCGAAAGGATTCGCTCCTTCGACCAAGATCCGTCAAAGTCAACAATGATCATATACGACCCACATCAACTGTGCTGCCTAAATAGCGCATACGAATTTGCCCTACAAATTGGGAACAAACTGGCCGATATCGACATTCTCGCCATTCCGCTTCATCCTGCGGATCCTTTTTCCGTACGCGGCTTTCGTACGAGGCAAACCCCCTTTATGATGATGACGATCCAACGCAAATCTTTGATTCACAATGCAAAAAGAAAGTTACTCGGTACGGCATACTACTCAAAATGGGACGATTTTGAGGAGAGATATCTCGAACGTTTTGAGGAGTATATGCATGAAACACACCCCGAGACCTTCTTTGTTCGATTGTGGTGGAAGAGTGAGATATTAAAATCATTGCAACACGGAGCGCCGGAACCCGAACCCATCATCGGTACGACCGTAGAAGCACTCACGCGAAATGAACTTCACTTTTGGATGCACAAATGGGGAAAAACTCACGGTTGGAAGCCCTTGTGTCCGATACGCGACAACACGCTCAAAACGGTACAAGAAGCCGTACAGAATGGCTTGTGTGTGATTGGAACCGCCCATGGAGGATTGGAACCGGGTCTGCTTGTGTGCGCAGAGCAACGCGGAGATGAACTGTTCTTCTTTCCCGAGCTCGAAACCTCTTGGCTTCACAAACGTTGGTCTGGAGGCAGCTACTTTTGGTCGTTTGAGCCCTCAAACCAAAGAAAGTCCCTTAATCAAAGTGCAGTTGATACGAAAGATCGTGATTGATCTTTGCAGAGAAACGACGAAGAGCCTTTTCCGACAACCTTCTTTTTAAGAATGCGGGGATAACAGACGAGACGTGACCACCAAAAGAAAGGGTTTCCTTTTGAGGTCTGCTGAAAAAGTGTCCGGCCTGGGGAAACATGCAATCGACCTTGGCCATGCGCTTCTCGGCGCGATCTAAGAATACGGAAAGAGCTCGAAAGGACTGTAATAAAGGATCGGAAGCGTGAAAAGACCAATTGGCCGTCGGTAAGAAATCAACATAGTGCATCAACTGGTAATTGAGATGAATCCATAGATCCTCTGCTTTCATGCGCATCGGCTCGTTATCGATGACGCGGAAAAAAGAAATGGACGACAACCTGTCGAGCCGAGAGAGATTGGCGGTTAATTCCTCGAGTAGACGCCAAGTTCCAATCAACCGAAAAATAGATGGAAAGGCCGAGATATGTAAGAGCTCAAAGTCGTCCAAGAATACTGCCAAATCGGGTATTTGTACTGCCTTCATAGCAAAGGTGTTGGTTGCTGTACCCAAAATGGAGTGTAAAAACATGACCTTTGGAGAATACGAGGGGAAATGGTGAAACGAATATTCGTAGCAAAAATAAAGGTGCTCTAAGAAAGAGCCGTCTGCATGCTCCATGCTAAAATCACATTCCTTTTCCATAAAGGAAATTAAAGCGGCATCCAACGATGGTAGATCGACTCTTTGACCAACTCGTTCATAGTCGGCGTCGATGCGTGCCTGTACATCATCATTCCAACGGACTTCTTTGGCTATCTTAGCCTCCATGACCATCCGTGGAAGAGCTCCCTCGACCGTTGAGAATATCGTCTTGTTTAAATCAAAGTTGGAGATGGGCACAATGTAGACGTCCCCCGCATAATCGGTACCCTTTCCGGATACAATTGCCGCTTTACGCTGTGGGCTGTGACGAATATCTGCTATCGGGCTCTCTTCTTCTGTTGTCTGCATGATGCCTCCCTTTACCGATCTTGACGTATGGACTTACCAAATGCAAATTACACAAAAAATCCGATCTTCGTGTCAAAAAAAGGAAAGAGGGTGCCAACGATTTTATTCGAACAGTTCTGGGTGCCATGCACTGATCTGACCGGTAAATGCTGAAGCGGCAACGGTGAGTGGGCTGGCCAAATAGAGCTTACCCGGACCGGAACGCCCTTGAAAATTACGGTTGATGGCGGAGACCGTTACCTGCTCTTTGCTGATCGAAACCCCAGGGCCAGCACCGATACAGGCACCACATCCCGGATCGATCATCGAAACGCCAATACGAAGGAACAACGCGTGCCAGCCCTGCTTGACGGAATAATCCTTAACGTGACCGCTTCCATACTGAATGTAGAAGTTCACCCCCTCTTTTACCCGTAGTCCAGCCGCTTCCGCTGCTGTGCAGACTTGTGCATAGTATGCGATATCATCTATTTTACCGGCGGTACAAGAGCCGCCATATGCAATTTGAATGGGTACAGATCCGATATCTTGAATTAAAGCACCGTTCGTGGGATCACTTGGTATACCTTTGTCGGGGTTTCCAGGATGCGCCACCATGGGTTTAATTTGAGAGAGGTCGATAACATGAACCCCTCCGGCATACACCGCGCCGGAATCCGGTTGCGCGATTGAACGGCGCAGATGTTCTACATCAATGTCCGGTCTTTGATGACGGATCCACTCTATCGTACTTTCGTCGGCTTCGCAGATGCCCGTTCGGGCACTGCATTCTGTAGCCATGTTGCATAACGTAGCGCGCTCGTCCATGGAGAGACTGCGTAGCCCCGAACCACCAAATTCCATCGAACGATTGAGGGTGAGTTCTTTGCGGGCGTGGTCTGCAAGTATAAATAGAATCACATCCTTTGCCGTGCACCCCTCATCGAGCGTACCGATCAGTTCAAATCGAATGCTTTCTGGGACTTTGACAAAAGTGAACCCCGAGTAGATCAAGCTCGAGTATTCCGTAGAGCCAACACCATACGTCAGTGCGTTGGAAGCACCACCCATACAGGTATGAGAATCGGTTGCTTGAATGAAATCTCCAACATTAATAAACTCTTCTCGTGCGACTTGGTGACAAATACCCGGGGAGACATTGTCTTTGGCCGAGTAGTCCCTGACACCGGTGTGTTGCTGAAATTCTTTTTGCAGATCTCTTAGCATCTGCACCTTGTCCATAAATGGTTTAAAACGCGGATTGTGGTGAGCATACAGTAAGTGATCTTCAAAGACTGCGAAACGCGATGGTTTCGGAAGTTGATATCCCGCACCGTACTCTTGCGTCAGGAAGGTATGAACCTGTGCGGTTGTAAATTCGTGGGAATACCCGCCTTGAACTTTCGCAATAACGGCGTCGTGGGGCTGAACACAGGTTCCTTTGTCTTGGCCAATTAAATTCCGAGCAATAATTTTCTCGGCCATCGTCATCGGTCTATTCGGTGTCGTGATGGTCGGAACCTTCACGTCTCCACTTTGCATCTTCTTAGCGAAGGCAAAAAGGCCACCACTTTCAATGATGACACGGGTGACGGGATCGTATTGTTGTGTGAACTCCGCTAACGGAATCGATTCGCCGTTTTGTAGGCGTATCAACATCGCATGGTCACCCATCAGCTGTCCCAAATTGATATTGTTCCGCTCATGGATGGGAGCAAAGGAGGCCGCGATGACAATGCGGATCCCCGACCATCGTTCACACTGCGCGGCCGTTTCTCTCGAAGACCCCGTGCCTTTGCGAAATCCGGATACGATCACCTCAAAGTTACCCTCTAAGAGGGCATTCTTTTTAAAAACGCGCTTTCCTTTGTGCATCAGCCCTGCATACGCATTGGTCGCGATATCCGCCGGTTCATGATCGAAACAGACCCAAGCAGGCGTCATCGCATCGGTGTTTATATCGTCCAACAGATCTTCGACCGTGAGATCTTCCATACGCAAATTCAAACCTTCATACAGCTGCTTATGAATCAGTTCGAGGTCTTTGGTAAGAAAGAGGATGCGCTTACCGTTCGTTAGTTTTACTTTTGATGGGGGCCATATGGTCTTCGGATCTGACACACTCATTCTCCATTCAATTCACGTCCTATGGGGTTGATATCCTTCAAAATCATTGGATAGGTACTCAGTCTCATCATTCAATCCTCTTCAATCGCTAAAGAGATGGGTTTTATCGGGTTAGGATGGAGTTTGGGATCCAAGAGCTGACCCGGTCGAACGTTTCTGAGCGCATTGAACATATTGCCGCGCACGTGTGGATTCTCCTCGTTTAGACGGCTGATTAACGCCTTCACTTTTTGGCGTTTGAGGGTTTCTTGCGACCCACACAAATCGCAGGGAATAATCGGAAAATCCAATTCCGCAGACAACTTCTTGATGTCGTCTTCCGAGCAATATACCAATGGACGAATCACCGTATTACGACCGTCGTCGGATACGTAGTTCGGAGACATCGCTTTTATTTGTCCTGAATACAAAATATTGAGCATCAGCGTTTCAATTACATCATCGCGATGATGCCCCAAAGCGATTTTGTTACACCCGAGTTCGACGGCCGCATTGTATAGAATCCCGCGTCGGAGCCTGGAACACAAAGAACAATAGGCTTTGCCTACGGGAATCTTTTCCAAAACGATAGAATAGGTATCCTTTTTGAGCATTTTATAGGGCACGCCCACATTGACAAAGTGATCTTCTAGCACCTGTCCCGGGAATCCCGGATGCCCTTGATCCAAATTGACAGCGGTCAAAGAAAAGGAAAAAGGGGCTTTCTTTTGAATCTGCTGCAACAAATGGAGCATCGCATAGGAATCTTTTCCACCGGACATGCAAACCATAATGTGATCGTTCGATTGCAGCAGGCCGTAATCGCTGCTGGCTCGCACTACTTGCTTTAATAATTTTTTCTCTATCGCGCCCATCTTCCGCCATTTTATATCATTTTGCCATTTATCCATCTCTTTTTTTGATACGACTGTAAAAGCAGACAGAGTCTGTGGCGTTTGCCGACATTAATATACCCTTCTTTGCACGCCCTCCTTCTTTTGATTAAATTTTAGTGACAGTCACATTACAGACAATAAAACAGAGATAATTTCCATGCCATCCCTCGAGATTCACAATATCAGCAAACGATACGGAAGTCACAAAGCGGTACACAACTTGTCATTCTCTATCGAAGAGGGTCAAATCGTTGGATTCCTTGGCCCCAATGGTGCAGGAAAATCGACCACAATGAAGATCATTTGCGGATTTATTACAGCAGATCAGGGTTCTGTTCACATCAACGGATGCGATATCCTCTCTCAAAGAATCGAAGCCCAAAAACAAATCGGCTATTTACCGGAAAGCAACCCCTTATATCCAGAGCTTCGCGTGGAAGAGTATCTCAACTACTGCGCCAAAATCCGGAATCTCGGACGTTCACAGCGGGCTCTCGCCATCGATCGCGTGGTTTCTTTGTGCGGTCTAACCGAGCGACGCAAGCAAAATATCGGAGAATTATCAAAGGGATACAGACAACGGGTGGGCCTGGCCCAAGCGCTCTTGCACGATCCACCCATCCTGGTTCTCGACGAGCCAACCACGGGATTGGATCCCAACCAAATCGGCGAAATACGAAATTTGATTCGAGAAATCGGCCAACG
>JAYYRF010000535.1:0-6170 GCA_036127535.1 Myxococcota bacterium
GTCACTCCTTTCAAAAGGGTCATTCCACGGCGTTCCCTTCATCTTGAAAGATCTGAAGGCGGCATTGGTCGGTACTCCGACATCTAGCGGATGTCGAATCAACAAAAATTTCATTCCAGAGAGAAACTCCATCATTGTCGATCGCTATGAAGCGGCCGGCGTACAAATTGTGGGCAAAAGCAACAGCCCTGAATTTGGTATCATGAACACGACGGAACCAGAACTTTGGGGTCCATGTCGCAATCCGTGGAATACCAACCTTAGTCCCGGAGGCTCTTCAGGCGGTGCGGCGGCGGCGGTTGCCGCACGCATTGTTCCGGTTGCACATGCAGGAGATGGTGGAGGAAGCATTCGAATCCCCGCCAGTTGCTGCGGTCTTTTCGGGCTCAAGCCAACCAGAGGACGGGTGAGCATGGCCCCCCACCTCGGTGAGTCTTGGGGAGGTTTTGTTCAAGAGCATGTCTTAACCCGCTCCGTCCGTGACTCTGCCGCCTTTTTAGATTTGGTCGACGGTTTCACCCCCGGGGAACCCTATTATGCCCCCCCAAAGGAACGACCATGGAGCGAAGAAGTCACCCGTTCTCCCGGCAAACTGCGAATTGCCTTCACCGATCGCGCACTCTTTGGGAACCACAATCACCCCGATTGTATCGAAGCCCTCTCCAAAACGGTGGAGCTGCTCCGCTCACTCGGTCATGAAGTAGAGGAGGCCGTCCCAAATTATCCGAAAATGGATCTGATTCAAGCATACTTTATCACCGTTGCCTGTAGCATCGCCCGTATGGTCGAAGAGGCCTCTGAAAGAGCCAATGTAAAGCCCAAACCACGCAATTTTGAGGCCACCACATGGCTCTTGGCACAGATAGGCTGGTGTTGCTCCGCTCCCAGATTGCTCAAAGCGCAAAATGATATTCACCGTGCGGCACGAAACGTAGCGACCTTCTTTCAAAGCTACGACGTATTTGTAACGCCAACGATAGCGGTTCCACCCGTTCAGATTGGAGAACTGCGCCCAACAGCTGCAGAAAAACTTCAACTGTCTCTACTTCGTAAAGCCAACGTGTCCGCTCTATTGGATAAGGCTCTCGAAACGATGGGTAACCGTTCTCTACTCAAAACACCCAATACGCAATTGTTCAATCAAACAGGTCAACCCGCCATGTCCATGCCGTTGCATTGGAACAATGACGGTATGCCGATCGGCGTACAGTTTGTCGGACGATTTGGTCGAGAAGGCACCCTGTTTCAACTCGCGAGCCAAATCGAAAAAGAACAGCCCTGGGCGCAGAGAAAGCCCCCCTTACTACAAGATTGATTCAATCTCCGTGTGCAATTCGTAAGACGCGCATGCCCAACGCATTGCTAAATTCACAGGCAGGTCGTCCAATCCGTTGCTCCAACTGATCGGAATCACTGCTCCAACTCCCTCCACGCGTCAAATGTGCGGACTGGTCGGGCATCAGAAAGAGGTCGGAGCACCACTCCCAAACATTACCAAAGAGATCATAGAACCCCAAACGATTCGGCTTTCGGGTCGCCACATCGCGGCTTTGCAGATTGGAATTCGCTCGATACCAAATTTGAAAAGGATCGAGAGACTCTGCATAGGCAGCGCAAAGCCAGTGCGCTTCTGTTGGGATTCGATATCCATTGGCTTTATCATTTACCGCAATGGATAGGTGTTGGTTCCGTTGACCGAACCGGAGCGTTTTTGGCAACTGGTAGACAGGCGTATAGCCATCGCGTTCGCTTAGGAGATTACAAAACAGCAACGCGTCGAAATAGGACACGCACTCCACTGGACGGTTTTCTCCTCGAAAGTAACTCGGATTGTATTGTGTCACCGAAGAAAATAAGGCCTGACTAACCAGCCGTTGTCCCATGTAGAACCCATACGGAACCTCTATTTCCGCTCCTTTGGGATGTATGTACCGCGAAGGAGGCATATAAATCAACGGATTATCCGATTTTTTTCCGTGTATGTGATACGGCTTGCGCGACCGTTGAGAAATCGTACGGGTTGGATATTTCTTTCGATTGAGCACATACTCTCGCAACTCCTCCGCTTTTAATGGTGGAGACGGCAATGGATTTTGCCGATACACTTTCTTGGAAACCCCTTTGCTCCAGAGGAGATCGTTCTTAAACCAGTTTTTATACGTTTCCAGATCGTCCCTCAACCGTTCCACCGAAAATGAGTCAAAGGAGACGATATTGTTTTGCCAACCCAATACAACGGCCTGTGCTGTATACATCCAGAGCTGATTATAGCGATCACAGTATTCTTGAATGGAACCTTTGAGTTGCGCATATCCATAGCGCGATGTATCGATCGACGTGGGAATATCGAATGGCTGAAACCGACGGGTTTGATACAAGTCCGCCCAGTCCTTCGCCAACAATGTGTCTTCTGAAGGATGTTGAAGTTCACCGAGAGCCTTAAGAATTTTTGTACGGTCTTCGGGGGTATAGGGAGCCGTAATGGCGACAAGGGGCTGTCCTCTTTCCAACAAGATATCCTGCAGGCGCAGCAATTCAGAGAATAGGATCTCTTGTTCACGTATATATATGGATTGTCGGTACAACGATTCAGGATCCATACGATAGGACAACGAAAGACGAATGCTATCCGCTCGTACTCGATTGGACTCCTTCTTTGCATGAAGGATACCGGTGTAACACTCTCGAATACTCTGAGAGACCACTCCATTTCTCGCGGACAAGACTTCGACAAAGAATACACTTTCGAGCCATTCTCGCTCGTCTTCTACCATCTTGGAAATCCCTTTATCCGAAAGCCATGCAATGAATCGTTCGTCTATGGACAATGAATCACCTTTTCTTTGTTTTGTATTTTTTAAGCCAATCCTTTGCTTTTTCCTTTGGGAAAGCACCTGCACTCCGCCAATTACAGCGGGTGCAAAGTGGCCCACTGTCCTCGAAACGACCTTCAATGTGCGCTAAGCGCCATTGATTGATGGTTTTTCCGTCCCAAATCTCGCTTAGGGTCTGCGTGCATAAATTGCCCAATCGATTCTCCAAACCCTCATCCAAACAGCAGGTCGTGACGGAACCATCAACGTGAACCATGGGTGTATTCCACAGACCAGCACAGGGGGGACGGGATTCCTTCTTTTTTTTCGACAATGAACACTCCTCTACGATTTTGGTTTCGAGTCGAACCGCACCCACTGTCCATTTATTAATCGCTCATTTGGATAATAACGAGACTTGTATTTCAAGTGTGCGCAACTCTCAACAAAGAGTCCCAAGTAGTAGTATCGCATACCGTTTCGATTCATCCAATCGATTTCGTACAATGCGGAGAAAGTTCCCAACGAGAGATGAGAATAATCGGGATCAAAGAAGAAATAAACGCTCGACGCGTCGTTTTCGCCAAAATCCAACACGCTAATACCAATAATCTTTCCATTGAGCTTATAACGAAACTCTTGTGTATCGGTGCACGTCTTCGAAAACCAACCTTCGTAGGACTCTCGGGTCATTAGGCGTTCATTTTTTGCCAATCCACGCTCGTGCTTGTGACGGTTGTACATCTTGAGTCGCGTAGCCGTGAACAATACCCGACCGATTTCCACCTCAACCTCTGCACACTTATTCCATGTTCTGCGCTGCGACTTGCTCCGTTTAAAGGTGCGAACCGGGACGCGTATCGGCTCACAAGCCTTGCAATCCGGGCATTCTGTTCGATACAGCATTTTCCCGACTCTGCGGTCACCTTGGGCGAGGGAGCGATCAAACTCCGTCGGCGTAAGACGCCAAAGCTGCCATCGTAGAGGCATGAGCGATGATTCTCCCTCGATATATGGGCATGGCTCCAACTCCTGGTATACGATTCTTTCGCGCGCGCTCATTTTAGAATGATTCCTTTTTAAAAATACTATAGTAGTACATCTAACCACTCATCTTCGTCTGAGAAGAAAAACCAACAAAAACCATATGTATATAAAATTTCAAAAAATAAAAAAAATAGCCATCATATTTCTTGATAGACCCCAAAAAGCACATGCATATAACCAAGAACTCTTGACCCAGTTGCAGTCCGAATTTCGAGAAGCCAGTCGATGTCATTCGGTTTTGGTTCTCTCTTCAACAGGAAATCGACACTTCTGTGCAGGAGCCGACCTAAATGAGATGAAGCAAAAAACAGCGAACGATGCACTAAATATGCTCTCTCAAAAGGTATTTGATGAAATTGCAAGCAGTCCGACCATTACCATTGCGGCTCTCAAAGGGCCGGCCGTCGCTGGAGGGATGGAACTCGCACTGGCATGCGATCTACGGGTTGTCTCTCCGAATACCTATTGGAAACTACCGGAGGTTTCCCTCGGTCTAATCCCCTCGGCCGGTGGCTGTACCCGTCTACCTGAACTCATCGGTCGCTCCAGAGCCAACGCCGTCATTCTGGGTGGGGAATCCATAGACGCCCAATCCTCTTTGAACTGGGGCATTGCAAACCGTTTACATGAAAACCCCGAAGAGGAAGCGATTCGATGGGCGCTAGAAATCGCCGAGTACGACCCACTTGCCTTGCGACTGGCCAAGCAGGTATTGCGCAATCCCTCCTTAGAATCCGAGCGCCTTGCAGAAGCGATTCTATATGAAAAGCAAGACAAGTCCGCTCAAAAATAGACGAGGTTGAGGAATCTGCCTTGTCGCTTTACAGCAAGGCCATTCGAGAACGAAGGCACAATGAAAAAAATGCCGTTCAAGATAGAGGTTAGAAATCGCGAACGACCCTGAGTATCTTCCCCTTTTTCATGAGATCAATGGGACGATTCGCAAGTTTGGCCGGTACATCCCGACCATCGTGCAGACGAATGAGCCGACAGATGGGCTTATCAAAACTCTCCGGTTCTCTCACCAAGGAATTGGAGCACAGAATAAATACAACCGGATTACCCCGCAGTTCGACTTCCACTTCCAAAAGCGTGCCCGGGGGATATTTACCCATTTTATTGATAAAGACCTGTAGCAGATCCGGATCGTACCGAGAGCCAGCACCGGCCGCCATACGCGCCAAGGCTTCGTGCGGATTATAGCCTCCCCCCTTATACCGAATCATGTTCGCATAGTCCTCTGCAATGCGTATAATGCGAGCGAACAACGAAGGGGTTCCTTTCTCATTCACGTAGTCCCAGTGGTGCTCCAAAGTCGCCAACGCACGGTTGATTTTCGCTTGGTTGAACCCGCGCTGCCGCAGCAGCAAACGAGCACCGGCAATACCGTGTCTCTCAAAAGGAGGAGGATAACCTTCCTCCCCTTTTTCCGGGTCGGCACCTTCTCTCGCAGCATATCCCATGTCGTGAAACATGGCCGTTACCCCAATATCTTGAATGGCCTCTTCCGAAAGCCTTGCCTCTTTCGCAATCAAAAGGGTAAAGCGACATACTTGCAGGGCATGAAAACCGTAACCGCTGTTCTTTTCTCCAGAACTTAATCCGGCAACATCTCCCTTTGAGTGCTCCAATATATCCGTAACCGCCCTTCGTAGCGGTAAGGGATTGGGCACACGATTGTTCCCCAGGTTGTCCCAAGAGTCTTCGACCAAGGATGCCGCACGCGCCGATACCTTTTCCATGCTTCGGGTGACGACCACCGTCCCCTCTCCGGAGATACGGAAGCGATAAATGCCCGTCAAATCGATAAACTCCAAACCTTCTTGGCTCAAGAACTCGATGAGTGTTGCCCGCGGCGTATCGCTCAAGGCTTTACCGGATATAAGTGTAATAAAGCGTTTAAACTGAATCTGATCAGGCATACTGTGAAACGAAATGCCACCAATTTCGTGATGCAAGAGTTCATCGCTCAGCGTGGAAGCACCTTTGGCCTGATTGAGACGAATACGGATATCGTTGACAAAGACCTGATCCTCGACCGTAACGATATGAATCGCCCCGAGAATATCCATCAATTCCGTACCGGTGTTTACAAACTCTGCAATGGGCTTTTCAAAGGCTTTGTTACCCAAATCGTGAATCTCCGTCATCTTGAGCAAACCATAAAAGAGACGCACCAAGCGTTCACCGAGATCGCGCACCAATGCGGCAAGTCCCTTGTCCTCACCCATTCGGGCTCTTTCTAGGGTCTTCCCCAATTGCGCTTGCGAACTATCGATAACTTCTTCAGACATTACCATTCTCCTAAGT
>JAYYRF010000536.1:0-6237 GCA_036127535.1 Myxococcota bacterium
AATATATGCCTTCTTTTTTTGTTCTGTAGACATCCGTTCATCCTCAATAACAGACCATAATATCGTATTCTTGACGCAATGTCTACCTTATCCACTGCGAATGCAATATCCGTTTTGGATGGAACCCGAGCTGCTCTGCCATATCACCAAAGGCCAGCACGTCTTCCTCTCGCAGTGTTGCACCTTGTGCATAGGGAATTTTTCTGCCAGAGGCCACCAACGCTAACGGTTCGACCAAACAGGCGAGCACAGTATTCCAGCCATAGCCGGAAACCATATGATACAACGGTCCCCAAAACCCTCTCTTCCACTGACGAGGCATGGACATTGCCTCTCCCATGTAAACGGTGTGACTTGATTTTGTCGTCAGGGTTTGGGGCAGAGCAACATCTACGATCACTGTATTTGGCTTCAATATAGACGGATCAAGCACCGGCCCCGTAGGACCACAACCCAAGATTAGTGATGCGTTCGGGGCAATTTGTGAAATATCGTCATATGGTATGTTGCGTTTCTTAGCCGCCCGCTTGGTGTCCACTTGTATTGGTATACCTTTTTGGTGTAACATACCGGTCAAAATGCGACCTACCGGTGAACCGGAACCGAGGATTGCAACTGTCCCCTCTCGGTAGAGATCGACAGTGTGCTTGTACATGCACCAGGCCGTCGCGGCGTTTCCCGTGGTCACCGGAATGGATAAACGGCTCTGCAATGCACTCCCACGCCCACCAATGATCGAACACAATGAACCAAGTCCCACCACATCAATTGACTGTCCAGAAGCGTTTGCCACGCAGATCGCATGCTGTATAAGGCCCAAAGACCGTTGCTGATCAGCCAATAATTCTTCCGGCAATAGCGGCACAGACACAACCGTTCCCTCAATGTCTCGTCCCAACCGAAAGCGGCACAGTATACCGACATCCGAATAATCGTAATCACCGCTTGTCAAAGCGGACCAACGCTGACACCGAAGAGCCATCGCCTTTCTTTGTTGGTCCGTCAAAGGATGAACGATGAATATAAATTGTTTCAACGCGCTATTGCTTTTCGTTGAGCAACTTGATGACCAAATTGTAAAATGTGCCTACGATGAACAGATTGGGAACATCTACGGGCTTCAGACCCGCTGAAAAACTCGACGGTTCCACTTCGGGCATTGCCTCTGCGAGACGCTGCAAAGCCGCATCACTGAGTGTACCGTCTGGATTCAATCCATCTCCTTCCACACCATCTTGCGCCGCTTTTTGAATTCCGCCTCTCGGAATCGATATATCAAAGGCGCGCTCCAATCGAAAAGCGATATCTAAAAAGTCCAACGACTCTGCATCTAAATCTTCTATGATGGTTGAGGTAAACTCAACCTCGTCATCGTCTAGTCCCAAAGCTTCCTGGAAAGCATGGGAAACCTTCTGCCAAATATCCGGATGTACTTCTTCTGATGATTTTGCGATTTGAAACATATTGCCCTCGTTGTAATAACTATTTAATAGTAGTTTATACCAAAAGAGAAAATGTCAATAAAGTGACAATCAAATCGTTGGCTTCTCCAGAGAGCGATGCAGCGCTGCTAACCAACCAGCCGCTCCCATAACCGGCTGGGTATCCACCAAACTTTGCACGTGTTCCAAATCGATGCGCATGGCATCTTTACTCGGGCCAAGAACAAAAAACACCGCTGCTTCAGCACATTCTTTTTGATATATCTCTTCCGCACCCGTCAGAACATCCGCCCCTCCCACCAAGGCGCACTCCAAACGACCTTCTTCTATTGCTCTGGCTGTCTGGATGAAAGCATGCTTCCCGCCGAGGTAACCCTGGCAGTAATTCATATTTTCACCTTGGAAGTCCCACATAGAGCTGGTAAAGCCCAAGATGTTGTTACTTAAGCCGCGAACCAGCCACAATGGATGTATCAAAGACATTCCGTTGGTCGCAAATCGCTCCAAAGAAAAGTGTCCGTCCTGGTGTGCGGCGCGGAGCGCACTTTGTAAGTCAAAGTGGTCATCCAAACACGGAGCGGCCGATACAAAAATGCCTCTGCGCGATGGAGATATCGATTGCCAAACGTTGGTCGCCCTTAATGCTACGCTTGCGGCTGCAACCCCGAGTTGAACCGAACGCGTCATCAATTTAATACTCTTTCTGTCTGGAATTAATTTACGAGCCTTGAAGTTTTCAATTTTCCCGTTGACGGGAAGGAAGACACCCATGGAATGAATCTGTACCGAAAGTTCCACGATCATATCTTAAACCGCTCCAAAAATAAGAGAACAATTTTGCCCTCCAAAACCAAAGGAATTTGAAAGCACATACTTCACCGACTTCTCTTGCGGTTCCTTTTGTGCATTAATCGAGAAATCATCTTTCTCTTCCAGCCCCACTGTCCCCCAAATACAGCCCTTCTCAATCGCTGCAACGGATGCGACAGCTTCGATCGCGCCGGCAGCGGCAATGCAGTGCCCAAAGGCGCCTTTTATCGATGAGACCGGTATTGAATCTCCAAATACGCGGGATATTGCTTTCGACTCCGCTTCATCTCCGATGGGCGTGCCGGTTCCATGTGCATTGATGTAACCGATCTCCGAAGAATCGAGTGATGCATCACGCAAGGCGCGATGCATCGCCTTCTCTGCTCCTTCACCGTTGGGGTGCGGAGCAGTCACATTCCACGCATCAACACTACTACCGGTACCAACAACCTTGGCATAGGGTTTTGCCCCACGACTTCGGGCATGTTCTGCTCTTTCTAAAATGAGAACGGCGCTTCCTTCGCCCAGCATAAATCCGTTTCGAGAACGATCGAACGGACGACAAAAAGAGTTTGAGAGTGCTCCCAACACAACAAAGGACAACAAACCCATCGGATGAGCCATGCTGTCATGTCCTCCCACCATCGCAATATCGCTCTCGCCTCTCTTCAATACTCGATAACCTTCTGCAATGGCCTGTGCTGCGGCTGCGCAAGCCGAGAAGTTGGTCGCACATCGACCCTTTGCTTCGTATACACCTTTCAGGTGCTCCACCAAACGATGGGGTAAATTTCTACGCGGCCCAACTTTACTTACGTCTAAATCCTTTGCCATAGCCACGCGGTCAAAGCGTCCATCTCGGATATGCGGAAAGAGATCCTCCTCCATTTGCCTTGGCGTGATCGAAGAGAGTCCGGTGCCCATAAAGATGCTGAGAACCCCTTGCGGATAACCCGCATCAGAAAAAGCCTGGGCAGCAGCATCCATAGCGAGCCACGATTTACGATCATTGGGGAAGTCAGCGATGGCTTTTATTGGTGAAGGGACAACAGCCAACTGCTCAACGGGTAAAGAAGAATCTGCTGGGCTGGAAAAAATGCGATGGGATTGTAGCGCCGAGCAAAAATGGTCGTATCCACTCCCTGCGGAACAAATAATCCCGATACCCGTTATCCATATGTCATTTTTCTTCCCTTGCACAAACTTCCTTTTCGTCTGCTAAACATTCATACCGCCCTCTCTTAACATTTTTGACGGTAACCAGAATCCTTTTTCGATTCTTTTTTATAATTTGGAGTTTACACTCATTCGCTGCATCTACTTCTAAGAAGTTGAGAGCCCCTTTTCTACTTTTTGCTTTTTGTCCATCACAAGAGATTCGGATCTTCTTAACGTCATCACGATTCGAGAAGAATACAACAGCGTCCTCTGGCGGCTCTTCTATCTCCACCGGCTCTGGCTTTACCGGCTGGATAACCTTTTTCACTGCGGGTTTTGGCTCTACCGGCGGTGGTGGATTCAAGAGGGTGATGATCGAGTCTCGGAAGATTAGGGCACACACACTGGCAATCATCATGAATATCAGACCCAAAACCAATCCCTTTTTGGATCGAGACTTGGGGGTGTCCGGTTCTTGAAAGGTTACAGGCCGAACAATGGCGCTCTCAATCGAATCTTCATATGGATCGATGGGGAAATCACCTCCGACAAAGGTATCTTCTATCTCAGCTGTAGCGTCGCGATCGTGTTTTTGCGTAGATGGATTCACTTTATCTTCGCCTATATCAATCGTCTCCTCTTGATCGAAGTACGAGTTTCGAGCGTCCGAAATTTTGGCGGTCTTATCACTGTTATCGAATAGTTCGGTGCCACCGTCTTCATCTTCTACGAGAGGGCCGACATCCATAAAGCTCAATTTTGAATCGTTGGCGGGCTGTATCTTCTTGGAGCGTATCTCCGTTTCGTCGTCGTTCACCTCTTCGACAGGCGCGATATCTTCTTCTATGTATCGTCCACGAAGCGAGCCTTCTTGGGCTGATGCGGGAACCGACTTCTTGAGGACGGGTATCGCTTTTTCCGCCCATGCGATGAGTTCTATGCCTTTAATGTTTCGCGCTAGATTTCGAGAACGTTGTGAAAATTCAACGGCAGATATACGATGCTGTGGTTTATAGGTCAACGCACCGGCGAGTAGAGATAGGATTTCTTTTTTGAATGGCTCGGGCACACGAAGCGATGTCGCGAGTTTGCGAAGCCTATCCTCAACCATCAAGGTATGCTTCTCTTCCTTCGGAGAGGTTTTACCAAACGGTTCGCCCAATATGCACTCAAATAAAGTGAGACCCAAAGAATATAAATCGGTTGATGGGGTCTCCGGTTCGAAGATGAGTCGTTCTGGCGCCATATACTCCAAAGAACCAAATTGAAGTTCTGCTGTTTCAGACGCCCGATGCTCAAACTTTGAGTATGCAACGCCAAAATCCAACACCTTCACCATTCCCTCTACGTCAAGCATAATGTTCGATGGCTTAATGTCCCGATGAATTACCTTAAGAGGGTTTTCACCCGGGAAAGGCGGCTGATTGTAAGCGGCATCCAATGCCGCAGCCGCGGCAGCACAAATCTCGAGGGAGATTCGAAGCGGTGTGCGCTTTCCACTGCTTTTCATGATGGAAATGATCAACGAGAGGTCAATTCCCTCGAGATACTCCATTATGATGGCAGCGCGACCATGTAAAGAGGTAAGATCGAACACATTAATGATGTTTCGATGACGCAGTAACGCCAGAAGACGAGCCTCATCTTGAAGGCGTGAAACAATTTCTTTATTATCGCTCCATTGCGACTTGAGAAGCTTTACGGCAACGAGCCTGTCGATCCCGTTGGGATTGATCTCTTTGCATAGATAAACGTCTCCAAAACCACCGGAAGCGATTAACTTTAAGAATTGATAACGCCTCCTCTTAGCCATAAAGGGAGCCTCCTGCACATCAGAAGTAATGTAACTACTTTCGAAACGAAAAGCCTCCCCAACTGATGATTTGATGCTGGAAGATAAGATATACCAGTTCCAGAAGACCTTGTGCTGATCCACAATGCCCCAGCAATGGTTTTAACTCGATTTTCTGCTCGGTATCCGACGTGGGAGACATGACCGCTATCGGATTTTCGACGGCTTCGCTGCTCTCCAAAAGGAGAAATACCGCCGCCTCACCGGGGATGTCAATCCCTTGTCTGTATAGATCTCTGGCAGCACCCAAGGATAAAAAACTATCGGATGCACCAACCAAAACTTGTGAACATCTCCCTTCTAGAATCGACCAGTACGCTGAGTGAACCGCTTGCCCCGCTGCTCCTCTCCCACCGGCCCAGACAGCGTTCTCTCCGGTAATTTGTAACTGAATGGCAATATGGGCTAAAACCATATTGGGAAGGGTTTTGAGCGGTAGCAACGGTGGATATAACGCTCGTCCCTCTGTTGTCATTTTGGATTCACAAAATTGGGCTTCGTGCTGCGAAGCCAGCAAACAGGCTTCTGCTTCCCCATCATCGGGAGGCTCCCGTCCAACAGCGACGAAAAGACCCAAATCTTCCTTTGGTTCGATAGATTGTAAGCATCTACGCGCAGCCAGCAAACCAATGCGAGCGGCGGGGGTGTAGAGTTTTGCATCTTTTCGTTTTTTCAACACGCCGCGCAACGATTGATCCTGCACTCGCGCTCCTCGTGAGGAAGGCAGTGCGTGGAAATGCTCAATCTCAGTAATACCGGTTTTACGATCGAGGACGGACTGTACGAAATCCGCGGTTGTATCTCCAATTGGAGTTGCCAAACCAATCGAGCGTAGTACTACGCCCATTTTGATAAAACCAACGACCCATTCGATCCACCGAATCCGAAGGCGTTGGTAATCGCGTGATCGACGTTTTTTTCATCTGAAGAGCCTCGAACGTGGTTCAGTAGACATTCGGGGTCGATATTCTCCAA
>JAYYRF010000537.1:0-15656 GCA_036127535.1 Myxococcota bacterium
TTTCCGCATCGCCCGTCGGTTGGTGTAATCACCAAGTTTCGGGATGTTGTAAAAGTTCGCCTGATGTAATGAGACGACGCATGGCGGATAACGACGGGTGAAGGACTTGATCATCGTCCCAAAAATGGATGTGTTTCCGGATCGTTTGATGCAGCGTTTGCACAATGGGAGGATGTGGCAGTTGATCGTCGCGCTTTCTCAAGTCCAATGCTTGTGCTCCGAGAAGCAATTCTATGGAAAGAATATCGGTGAGGCAATCGATGGTTTGCAGACAATGTCGAGCAGCGATAGGAGCCATACTCACATGATCTTCATGGTGCTGTACGGTTGGAATGGTATCCACACTGGCTGGATGGGCGAGTCCCTTGCACTCGCTCGCCAGTGCAGCCGCCGTGTACTGCGCCAGCATAAATCCCGAGTTCAAGCCGTTTCCTTTTACCAGAAAACTCGGGAGGTTTTTTGACAGTTTTTCGTGTGTCAGGCGAAAAGTGCGACGTTCTGAGAGGGTAGCGAGTTGTGTTAGGGCGATCTTGAGATGGTCCATGGCCAAACCGATTTGAGAGCCATGAAAGTGACCGGCTTCCAGCCACTCCCCTTCGATAAGGAGAGGGTTGTCAGAGCATCCGTTGAGTTCTCGATCGACACACATTCTGCTGTGGCGTATGGTATTGAGAATCGCTCCCATGACGCTTGGACCGCATCGAATGGAGAAAGCATCCGGGTTTCGATCGCTCTGAACGCGTTGTGAGCCATGCAGGATGCGTCCGAGTTCTTGTCCGACTTCGACGCATTCCGGATGACCTCGAAGAGAGAGGACTCGTGGATCGATGCATTGTGATTGTGCGTATACCGTCTCCATCGTCAGGGCCGCCGCATAGGTGGCGATTTCAAAGAGACGCTCCGCCCGTACGATGGCCAATGCAGCGATACCGGCGCTTAAGGATACACCGTTGATCAAAGACAAGGTTTCTTTGGACGTTGGGACAAGAGGCGTATAATCTGCAGGGTATGGTCCATATCCGCATACAACGCGGGCGATATGCGCCATCGGAGCCAAGTCTCCCGCCGCGCCAACACTCCCCTGGGCCGGGACGATCGGAATGATGGATCGGTTGAGCAGTTCAAGCATCTTTAAGGCCGCAATGGGACGTGAGCCGGTATGACCCGTTGCGAGAACATTGATACGGGCAGCCATGGCCGCTCGTACGATAGATTCCGGTAATGGCTCTCCCACTCCAGCACAGTGGCTGAGGATGAATTCTCGATTTAAATGCTCACTCTCCTTAGTTTGAGAGCCGATGATCCAGCGTCTTTTCGCTTCCAAAACCGTGGACGGTGTTGTATTTGCATTGGCCTCCATACGCTGGATGGCTTCTTGGTCGAGCGAAACTGCTTCTCCATGTGCGATTCGATGTAAAATTTTGCAGTTTAGGGTTTGGCCGTTGAGAACAATCATTCGAGTCCCTCAAACAGTAGGCCATTGTGTATGCTTTGGGCGATCGCCTCGATTTGCTCCCCCATCGTAGAGTGATTGGATAAGTCAAAGAGTATGTTCTGCATGTTCGCATATGCGACCTTTGTACCTTGACCGAGCTGACTCGACGGACGGTGTGCAATGCGATGTTCGAGAGCATGGGCGGCCGTCAAGATTTCAATGGCGACAACGCGACGCGCGTTTTGAATCACATCATAGCACCGTCGTGCCGCGACGGTACTCATCGCAATGTGGTCTTCTTGATCCTCACACGTTGGAATGGAATCGAGACTCGCTGGCCAACCCAAAGCTTTGTTTTCCGAAACCAATGCCGCCGCGGTTGTTTGGGGAACAATCATACCGAGTACCGGTCGATCTTTTCCCACCAAACCTGGGGGAAGGAGTTGAGATAAGTTCCCTGTTGTCAAACGATAGAGACGACGTTCCGATATGGATGCTACTTCGGAGATGGCAATTTTTAACGTGTCGCACGCCATACCGATGGGCTCTCCGTGAAACATTCCCGCGCTAAAGGGTTTGTTGTGCTCGGGCTCATCCAGCAGGATGAGAGGATTATCCGTTGCGGAATTGAGTTCAATGGAGACCTGTCGTTTCACAAAGTCATACATGTCCCGAGCGGCTCCAATCACTTGTGGAGAGCAACGGATCGAATACGCGTCTTGTACCTTTTCGGGAACCGAATCGATGAGTGTAGAGCCAGCGAAATAATGACGAATATTGTGAGCGGTACGGATGGCACCCGGGTAAGGTCGAAGTTGATGTACAGAAGGGTGAAATGCGCGAGATACGCCTAAGAGCGCTTCGGTACTCATTGCAGCGGCCAATTCCGCTGCTTTGATCAACTGCTCGGCGTCAAAGCAGGAGAGGCACGCGATCGCCGTTGAGAGTTGTGCGCCGTTGGTGATGGCGAGCCCGTCCTTGGCTTGCAGTGTAAGACGCGGAATCCCCGTTTTTTGAAGTGCTTCGGGGGCAGGCATACGAACACCACCCAAGAAGGCTTCTCCCATCGGATCGCCGATCAGAACGAGTCCAAGGTGAGCGAGAGGAGCGAGATCGCCCGAGGAGCCACAGCTTCCCTTCATCGGTATCACCGGTGTCAATTTTTGATTGAGAAATCGCAGAAGTTTCTCTACGAGAATGGGTCGGCATCCGCTTACGCCCTTCGCCAAGGCGTTGGCGCGGAGAAGCATTGTCGCGCGGGCGATGTCTTCCGGAGCGACGGGGCCAATCCCGGCCGCATGAGAGCGGATGAGATTCCATGAGAGAAGCGCGCTTTGAGAGGAAGGAATGCGAATGCGAGCGAGAGAGCCGAACCCGGTGTTGATACCGTAGATTGCCTTTTCCTGGCGAGAGGCTTCTTGAACCCAACGATAGCTGGACAACATCGTTTTTTTTGCCTGAGAATCCAAGCTTACGGGTTGATAATTACGTGCGATTGCAATTACATCTTGTATTTGAAGGTTGTTGCCGGTTAGGTAGACTGTCATATGAGAAATATTCTCCGTTATTGGGAGGTATCATAGACCCTTTTTGATTTCAACTCTCAAAAGGGGATCGATTCAGGTTCTGGGTTTTTATATGCGGATAATTACATTTCTTTTGGCTTGTCAGACGGAAACCGTCGTGAGCACTTCGATCGAGGAAGAGAAGGGACCCGACGTTCTCTTGATCACGATCGATACACTTCGCGCGGATCGCTTGGGAGCATATGGTGACTCCCTTGCCCGAACACCCAATATAGATTCTTTGGCACTGGAAAGCGCTCTTTTTCGTGAAGCGCATACGCATAGTCCCTTGACTCTTCCGGCGCATGCGTCGATCCTAACGGGGCTGTATCCCAATCATCACGGTGTGCGGGACAATGCCGGATTTGCTTTGTCCGATGATCAGATCACCATCGCGGAGCGACTAAAGGAAAAAGGCTATCAAACCGGCGCCTTTGTATCGGCCTTTGTTTTGGAACACTCTTGGGGGTTGGATCAAGGCTTCGACCGATACCACGATCCCTTTCATCCGTCTGTACTTTCGAAAGTACGCGCATTTGGTGAGGCGGAGATTCCTTCTGCGGAAACCATTAATGCGGCACTTTCTTGGTGGAAGAGTACTGCTTCTCCGAAATTTGCCTGGGTTCATCTTTACGATCCTCATACACCATGGGAGGGTAAAGAAGGCGATCCGTATCGATCGGATGTTGCACAAGCGGATCGAAATTTATCTCGGCTACTCAAGGCGGTGCCCAGCAGCAGTTTGATCGTTCTTACTTCCGATCACGGTGAAAGTCTTTGGGAGCACGGAGAGCGTGAGCACGGGATTCTCTTGCATCGTTCCGTTACGCGGGTGCCTTTATTGATTCGGCCGCCCAAAGGTCTTCAAGGAAGAGAAAATCCACCATCTATATCAACGCCACTGATGATTATGCGACCGGAAGGGCAAGACGAACAACTCCTTTTGGAGCCCGTACCCAATGCGCCCAAAGCCGCGAAGGTATTGGAGCCGATCGTTCGCTCCATCGATATTGCACCTACCATTGCCGATTACGTTGGCGTAGACTGGAGCAGTGACGGGAAGAGCTTACGGGGCTTGATAGAGGGAAAGGAAGAAGAAGAGAGGGTTGCGTATGCAGAGACGATTTTTCCCTTCTATCAACTTGGGTGGTCTCCACTCAAGATGGTGCAAAACGAAAAACAAAGGATTGAAAGCGGACTGTATCACAAAGCTACATTATGGAAAACATCCAAAGAAACCATCCCCAAACGATCTCTCCTCGCTGAAATGGATCAGAGATTTGGAGACCGCCTTCCCGTCCCTGGCAGTGTAAGTTTGGATCAACAAGCGGCTTTGGAAGCTCTCGGATACATGAGTGGTGGTCAAACGATCGTCCAAGAAGCTGACCCACGCGATAAAATTGATGTTTTGACCAAGCTGGCGCAAGCAGAGCAACTGCCACCCCAAAAAGCCATCGCTGAATTGCGGACGCTGATCGAAAAAGAACCGCAGTTACTCTCTGCTCGCGTATCGCTTGTGTTGGCACATGCAGCAAACGGGGATGCGAACACAGCACTCCAAGCGAGTGAAGAACTGCTCGCGATAGAGCCCAATCACACCGTTGCTCTCAACAATGCCGCCTTGCTTTCCCTAGAATTGGGAGATCACGCCAAGGCACTTGCCTACGCGAAAACAATTCGCTTACAAAATGAAAAAGACGCGCGGTCATACCGAATACAAACGGCTGTATATGTCGCCCAAGAAGAACCGCAAAAGGTCATAGCGGTTGCTTCTGAAGGTCTCAAGGTTGCACCAAGCGATCCCAATCTCCATTACTTGATTGCACTATCGTATCTTTTTGAAAACCAATTCGATTTGTCTCTTCATCACCTTGATGAGGCGAAAAAGAATCGTGCGATTGCCAATGATATCTCCTTGTGGAGAGCCATCGCCCACGAGCGTAAAGGTGACATTGATAGCGCTAAAAAGTGGTACGAGCAGGCATCCTTTGAGCTCAAAGGAGATCTGCGTCCATGGGCGATGGGAGGTGTGATGCTGGCGCAGCACGGTCGATGTAAAGAGGCGAAGTCTTTTTTGATCAATGCGGCCAAACGCGGAGCGAGTCGTGATCCCAAAATCGCAGCCGCCATCCGTGATTGTCAGATCGATCTTCGCTAATTTTCTTTATTTGTATCCAACAGTTTCATAAAAAGACCGGCGATCCATCGGCATCCTTGGGGAGTCAAATGTTCGTGATCTCCAAAGCGTTGATCGAGAATGGAAAAACCCTTCTTCTCGATACTCAAGCGCAAATCATCATAGGCCGACACGGTTTGACATCCTCCGTCTTTACATACCTCTGCCGCGATGTTCGCATAACTGGGCAGGGTTCTTTTTCGAGACAGATCCATCCATAAGGCGGTTTCAAAGGCTTCCAACGCAGCCGGCTCTTGTCGATTCCTTCGCAGAGATTCTCCGTATACAAACCAACCATTTGCATGATTTTTCTCAATTGATACCGCTTGCTGGCTATATTGCAAGGCCGAAGACCAGTCCTGTTTTCTTTGGGCCTGGTTGCTGTTGCCCAGTAGTTTGGAATAGCGGTAGATATCCCTTTCGAGTAATTCAGGGCTATTGGCAGAGTAAAAAGGAGGGTATGTAAGGTGGGGTGGGGTGGTAATGATGTAAAGAGAGACACCTTGCGCTTGACACGCTTCCTTTATTTGAGCGAGATTGGTCTGAAGACGCTTTAGGAGAGCCTTGTATACAGAATCCGTTGGCATTCCCCTTTGTACCAGCGCCCGACCAGCGGCTCTCCATTGGTTTTGGGTCAAGCGACCCAATACTTCTGGCTTCGTACCGCTGAGCGTAACGTTTGGAGGCTTCGCGGTTTGGGGAACGATGGCGTCTGCAAGAACACGATATAGGCGAATACTCCGCAAAATCTCCCGTACCTCGGGAACGTGTTCGAGGGTTACACCGTTCATTCCATAGGCCATGCCGATACCTTCGTTGTTGCCGAGATATAAAAAGAGACCGGTGGGATTATACTGTAAAACCTCCATGGCGAGTCTTCGCACACCGCCAGAGTCTTGTGCAATCATCCCAGCATTGAGAACCTCTGCTGATATACCCTTTCCGAGGAGTCGCGATTGAATTTCGCCCGATATGGACAGATCGATGGGTAGGGCAGCCACGGAGTTACCGAGAGGGATGGTTTTCCAAGTCATTTTGGTCTTGAGGTTGACGGGCTGTTGTCCCAAAGCCGCGGATCCTCCCAGCAAAAAGTATCGTTCTAAAGAGGGTTCCTTGGAAAATCGTACTTTTCGCATGCTTCCAGAGTGTGGAAAACCACTTCCCAAACCTTGGTGGTACACCGTGTTGGTCTCCATCATACCCGCGGACGCTTCGACGAAAAAGGGAGCTTGAGACGATTGAACGATTTCTCCTTTTAGTTGACCTTCCTCTACGATTTGAATCAAACGCGGTGGGGTATAGGACGAACCGCCTGCCACTCCAAAGAGGCGGAGCATCATTTCCAGCACCAGAAGTAAAAAAAACCCGAGCCCCAACGCTTTGAAACGTTGGGGCCACGTTGATACAGGGGAATCGCTAGAGATTGGCCCGAACGCGCGCCAATTCGATTCTTTTACGCAAACTAATTGCGTTTGGGTCTTGGCTGTTGAGCGTTCCCAATTGATCTTGTAGGTCCGATAGTTCCTTTTGGGCAGCGGCTACATCGATCTGATCTGCGGCTTCGCAGCTATTGACCATCACATTGACAGCATCAGGACTCACCTCTACGAAACCACGGTCGATGACAAATCGACTCGTACCGGTTCCACCATGAAGGTATAGAATACCCGGGCGCGATAGGGTCAACATAGCGGCGTGACGCGGAAGAACACCGTATTGTCCCTCCCAACCAGGAACTTGAATCGATTGGGCTTCCCCTTCAAAGGCAATTTTTGTCGGAGTGACCACTTTGATTTGCAAAGACATAACTATCCCTATTAAGTTCTTTATTTTTTATTGATTTCTTTATCTTTTGCGATGGCTTCGTCAATACTACCAACGAGATAGAAAGCTTGCTCTGAAAGATTGTCGTGCTTTCCTTCCAAAATTTCTTCAAAGCTTCGAATCGTGTCTTCGAGTTTTACATATACACCCGCTTGGCCGGTGAACTGTTCTGCGACGTGGAAGTTCTGAGAGAGGAACTTCTCGATCTTACGTGCGCGGGATACGAGTTTCTTGTCTGACTCTGAGAGCTCGTCCATACCCAAAATGGCGATGATGTCTTGGAGGTCTTTGTAGCGCTGAAGGATTCGCTGTACTTCACGAGCAACGTTGTAGTGGCGTTCGCCAACAACCGTTGGTTCCAAGATTCGGCTGGTGGAGTCCAGCGGGTCTACCGCGGGATAAATACCCTTTGCTGCGATGGCGCGGCTCAGTACGGTGGTCGCGTCCAAGTGGGCGAACGTTGTCGCTGGAGCGGGGTCGGTAAGGTCGTCCGCAGGAACGTATACCGCTTGCACCGACGTGATAGAACCTTTGTTGGTCGTTGTGATGCGCTCTTGAAGCATACCCATCTCTGTACCGAGTGTGGGCTGATATCCTACCGCTGATGGAATACGACCGAGAAGTGCAGATACCTCAGAACCGGCCTGTGTAAAGCGGAAGATATTGTCGATGAAGAGCATTACGTCCTGGCCTTCTTCGTCGCGGAACTGCTCTGCAATGGTCAAAGCGGAAAGAGCGACGCGGGCACGTGCTCCGGGAGGCTCGTTCATCTGACCGTATACGAGTGCAACCTTTGAGCCTTCGGTCTTGATCTTGGGAAGTCCTTGCTCATCTGTCATCGGGTGTCCCTTCTCGTCGGTTTCGCATGCGATAACTTCCGATTCGATCATTTCCCACCAAAGGTCGTTTCCTTCGCGGGTTCTTTCACCAACTCCGCCGAATACGGAGAAACCACCGTGTCCCTTACCAACGTTGTTGATCAATTCCATGATGAGTACGGTCTTACCAACACCAGCACCGCCGAAGAGACCGATCTTACCACCACGAGAGTAGGGTGCGAGAAGGTCGATTACTTTGATTCCGGTCTCGAACATTTCAACTTCGGTGGACTGCGCGGTGAAAGCGGGTGGATCTCGGTGAATTGGATCGTGCTGCTGTTCGTCACCTTCTGCGAAGATGGGGCCTAGGTCATCGACAGGCTCGCCGATCACGTTGATAATGCGGCCGAGTGTCTTCCGTCCGACGGGAACCGCAATGGGCGCGCCGGTATCTGTGACGGGTTGTCCTCGCTTGAGTCCATCTGTTGTGTCCATTGAGATTGCGCGAACGGTATTTTCTCCGAGGTGCTTGGCAACCTCGAGGACAAGATTGTTTTCTTTATCGGAAATAAAGCTGTTGGATGCGGTGAGTGCGGAGTAGATGTTTGGCAGCTTTCCTGCGGGGAAGGCTACGTCTACAACAGGTCCCATAACCTGTAGGATAGTTCCAGTATTGGTTTCCATTTGTGCTCCTAAAGCGGGTAAATTGTTTATAGCGCTTCTGCGCCAGATATAATTTCAATGAGTTCTTTGGTAATGGCGGCCTGACGCGCTCGGTTGTACTGTAAAGTGAGCTTGTCGATCATTTCGCCAGCGTTTCGGGTTGCGTTGTCCATCGCTTGCATACGCGCTGCCTGTTCGCCGGCTTCGGTATCGAGGAAGGCTTGTAAGAGTTGGGCGTTGAGAACCATCGGAAGTAACTCTGAGAGGATCTCTTTGCCGCTCGGCTCATAGAGGTAGTCGCCGGAGGCGCCACCGGAATCTTCCAGTTTCATCGGCAGAAGCTGTTGTGCGATTGGGCTTTGGGTCATGCGGTTTACGAATCGGTTGAAGATCAGTACCACTTTCTCAAAGGCGTTGTTGTTGAGCAAGGCGATGAGTTCATCGCAAAGCGCAGAAGAGATCTGATCAAAGTTCTTCGGGTTGGCTCCCTCCGCTGCGCGCATGACATCGAAGTTTGGCGCTTTGAGAATGGCTCCTCCCTTTCGCCCGTATATGAGAAGCCGTACTTTTTTACCCTCTTTCTCCAGTTCGGCCGCTTGGTTACTGGCGAACTTGATCAACTGTGAGTTGAATCCACCGCAAAGACCACGGTCAGAGGTCAAAACCAGCAAGAGAACATCTGTTTTGTTCTCTGGAACCGTCAGTAGGGGATGCTCGATGCTCGACTCTGCTGCTACGACCCGGTTCAACGCTTTTTTGAGCGTCTCTTGGTAGGGCTGAGCAGCCGTAGCGGCTTCGGTCGCTCGCCGCATTTTGGCGGTGGCAACCATCTTCATCGCACGGGTGATTTTTCGGGTGTTCTTTACAGAACCGATTCGACGTTTAATGTCACTCAGAGAGGCCATTTGAGGCTCCTATTGGTATAAAATCGTGTTATTTCCAATCTTTTCGGTACGCGTTGATCGCATCGACAATCTTTTCGCGGAGATCTTCGCGATCCAAGCGTCCGAGGCGGATAACATCTTTGAGAAGATCGCTGTGGTTCTCTTCAAAGTGTTGGGTGAGATCTTGAATGAATCCGATGACTTCTGTCACTTCGATGTCATCGCACGCACCTTCTGTACCGGCGAGGATATGAACGATCTGCATCTCTACATTTACCGGCGAGTACTGAGGCTGCTTTAGGATTTCTACGAGGCGAGCACCGCGGGTAAGCTGCTGCTGGGTTGCTTCGTCGAGGTCCGATCCAAACTGTGCGAAGGCTTGCAATTCACGGTACTGTGCCAAACTGAGTCGGAGAGTACCTGCGACTTGCTTCATCGCTTTGATCTGTGCACTACCACCTACACGAGATACCGAGATACCTACGTTTACCGCGGGACGAACCCCTTGGTGGAACAATGCGCTCTCCAAGAAGATCTGACCGTCAGTAATGGAGATTACGTTGGTGGGGATGTAAGCGGAAACGTCACCCGCTTGTGTTTCGATAATGGGGAGAGCCGTGAGAGAACCTGCGCCATCTCGATCCGACATCTTCGCAGCGCGTTCCAATAGGCGCGAGTGGACATAGAATACGTCACCGGGATATGCTTCGCGACCTGGTGGACGGCGTAGAAGAAGGGAGAGCTGACGATACGCTGTCGCTTGCTTCGAAAGGTCATCGTAGATACACAGAGCATGCTGACCGGGGAAGCTTTTAATCTTACCGTCTTCGTCTCGAATGTATTCTCCATTTTCGTCTTTTCGAACGCCGGCGAGTCCACCGTCGAGAGAGTAGTCACGGAAATATTCTCCAATGGTTACACCAGTGTAGGGCGCAAGGAACTGTAGAGGAGCCGGTTCAGAAGCACTGGCAACGACAACGCAACTGTATTCCATGGCGCCCATCTCGGTGAGCTTCTTTACAACCTGTGCAACGGTCGATTGCTTTTGACCGATGGCGACGTATACGCAGTGCATCTTTTTGATCGGATCGTTGATGAACTCTTTTTGGTTGATGATCGTGTCGATACAAATCGCGGTTTTACCCGTTTGACGGTCTCCGATAACGAGTTCGCGTTGGCCTCGACCGATTGGGATCATGGTGTCGATACCTTTGATACCGGTCTGCAGCGGTTCATGTACGGACTTTCTCTTTACAATACCGGGTGCTTTGATTTCTACCGGCAATTTGGGAACCTCACGTCCGAAGGGGCAAACGAGTTCTCCTTTTCCGTCGATGGGTTGTCCAAGAGAGTTTACAACGCGCCCGAGAAGTGCTGGACCAACCGGAACCGATACGATTTCTCCCGTGCTCTTTACGGAGTCGCCTTCTTTGATGTTGCGGTCGTTACCAAAAATTGCTGCACCGACGTTGTCTTCCTCTAAGTTCAAAACCATTCCTTTGAGCCCGCCGGGGAAGTCCAAGAGTTCTCCGGCCATCGCATCTTGCAGACCATAAATGAGAGCGATACCGTCACCGACGGAAAGAATGGTTCCGGTCTTGGCGACATTGACTTGATTTTCGTAATTTTTGATCTGCTCCGTGAGGATGTTACTGATCTCTTCTGCGCGAATCTTCATGTTTGTAACCTTCTGTATAAGTTTTAAGAGTTTGAAATAAGGGTTTGTTTCAGTTCCTGGAGTTGAGAGCGAATCGTGCCATCATAGATGGTGTCTCCAACACGGGCGAATATGCCCCCAATAATCTCCGGATCGATGGAAAATTGAATAATGAGTTTCTCTGGCGAAATGCCGTGGGCTTCTGCCAGGGATTGGCGAATGGTGTTTTGATTGAGAATGTCGAGCTCTTGTGAGGTGACGACTTCTGCATTGAGTCGACTTTGAAGTTGATCCGCCATGTTTTTGTAGGAGGATAGAATCTCGGGAAAGATGTCCATACGTCCCTTGTCCATCAACAGAGATAGAAAATTGACGGTGTAGTGATGGAGATTCATCTTTGAAAGGGTTGTGCGAAGAACATTTTTTCGAAGTTCTTTCGTGATTCCAGGATTGTTGAGGAAGTTGCCCAACATATGATCGAGTTCCTGCAGTGCGGCTTGGAATTCTTGCAGCTCGTTACCGATTTGGTCGACGTTATTCTCCTCCTTTCCAAGGGAGATGAGTGCGCGGGCATAGCGTCGGGCGAGAGAGTTACTTGACATGAGGAGCTTCCTGTACGGCCTTGTTGAAAGATTCGGATAGGCGTTTGTGGTCTTCGTTTGTGATGTGATTCTTGATTAGATCGGTAGCCAAACCAATGGCTGCTTCTGCGGTCTCTTGCTTTAATAGGCTCTTTGCGCGAGATATTTCGTCCGCAACGCTTCGCTTGGCGCTTTCTTGTAGAGCGGCAGCATCTCGTGCCGTTTTTTCTTCCATCTCTGCGCGCATGGTTTCAATTTGTTTGTCTGTGCTTTGCTCTAACTCTTTGATGCGATCTGCGAGTCCGTCGAGTTCGGCGATGATTTTGTCGTGATGGTTTTGTGCGGTGGACAATTCTTTTTGGGCCGTGTCTAAGTTGCGTTTGATGGTGTTCGAACGAAGCTTAAGACCGTTCATAATGGGCTTGCGCGTGAGAAATACGATCAGCGCGACGAAGATCACGAGATTTACGGATTGCGATATCGCATCGCCTCCGCCAGCAAACGCATCGGTACTCACAAAGAGTAGAATAATGGAAACGAGAATACGATTCATGATGACCTCTTGGGTTAGCTAGCGATGGAACGACCGAGGGTTTGGTTGGCGACCAGCTCTGCAATTGCCTTCGCTTGATTTTGCAACTCTTTTCGCGCGGCCTCTTGCTCTTCGGAGAGCAACGCGACCTGGGCTTTGATCTCTTTGTCCGCTTCTTGGCGAGCTTGATAGATGGTTTCGTTGTAGTTTGCCATCAACTCTGCGCGGACTGTCATTCGTTTATCGTTGAGATCGCTGCGTATCTTTTGCAGCCTGTCGTTGAGTTCTTGGAGCTTTTCTTCACTCTGCTTTTCGAGTTCCGTCGCCTTTGATCGTGCACCAGCAATATTCTCGCTTCGTTCGTCTAAATAACGTAGCATGGGTGCAAAGATGATGAAATAGAGTGCCACCAACGTGATTAAGAAAGGGATGAGTTGTAGAACAAGAAGGGTTGGAATAGGGATAATATTCATGATCGTTACCTACTTCAAAGAGAGGAATAAGACCACCGATTATCCGGATCTGAACAATTGTGCAAGCATTTTAGCTACAGAAGCCAAGTCAATGTCACGCTTCCTTCACTTTGAACCTTAAAGAGGTACTCGACACCAAAGTCATCTGTATAAATCGGATCCCATGATAGGCGTTGATCTATGCGAACGCCGAATGAAAATCGAGATCCAATATTGTAATCTGCGCCAATGCTAAAACGACCGTGCAACGAGAATATCTCGGCTCTGTATTGCTCGATTAAAGCGGAGAGATCCTCTTGTTGAATCGCATCGGAGTATCGAGCGGACACCAGGGGGATGTGTCCAAACATTCCCAGTCCGAGGTAGCTGCGAACCGGACCTTTCCAGTCGAGTTGCGG
Source organism: Myxococcota bacterium (assembly GCA_036127535.1). Taxonomy (GTDB): domain Bacteria; phylum Myxococcota_A; class UBA796; order UBA796; family UBA796. Next base: position 13,007 of record JAYYRF010000537.1, read on the forward strand.
TCTAAAGTCCAAGCCGAGCTGTAAAACACCGATGTTGGTCTCCTGTTTATCGTCACCCACAAGACGGATTCTATACCGGTTTTGGAGGTTTACGGTACCCGCTACATCAAAGGTCTCCCATCGCAAAGCAAACCACGGAGTAAAACCAGAAGGAGCCAAGTACTCTTCTTCGGTAAGCATACTCTGTGATGCCTCGACGTTTTGAGCGTACAGAAGGTCTGCTTTGGATATGGGCTGGTAGTCTAGACCGAGAATGGTTCCGATAAATAAGGGCATAAGTATCTTGCTTTTTTGTCGTGTCCGTTTTTAGTTAACCCTCGATCCACATCTGAGAACGTTGAGGAAAAAAAATTCGCTCTCAATTGGACAAAATAAAGAGAGATGCGCTATTCAAAGAATAGCATATTCATAATAATCCCTATACTCCTGCTAAACCCTCCCCATTATTTAATGAAGTGAATTGTTGGTTATGATTTCAGACATCAAGGCAAAATATTTGGCTTTAGATCAATCGGATGATCCGAAACAGAAGGAATTGGGGGTTCGGATCTTAGATTGCTATGACAAAGCCGCGGTATTGGATTTGGAAATTCGTTGGCCGGATCCGCCGCTCAAGGAAAAGATCACATCCTTTGTCGAAAAGAATCTCTATTTTCAATTTGAATCCTTGATCTCTTTGGTCGAAGCCTATCGAGAAGTCGATCCTTTAAAACTTCCTTTTTTGTCTCCGCCCTACAATAAGAAAAACGTCCAGGCGTTCATCAAAAAATGTAAGGCCGCCGCTGCTAAGGAGCCGGATTCTCTCCCCGAAGAGCTTGTACGCCGACATCGTTGGAGTTCGTTCTATCTTCGGTACCCTTCCCCTGGCTCCGTCAGTATGGAACTTATTCCGCGGGGGCGATTTTCGATGGGGGATAAAAACGGTGAGCGCGATGCGAAAAAAGAACATTCGGTTCAGATTACACGAGACTTTTGGTTGTCCAGAACGCCAGTAACACAAATACAATTCAAGCGATTCGTCACGTTATTCAAAGAGCAAAACCCCTCTTTGCATCTCGATCCGGCTCCCAGCGCTTTTATGGGGCCTCAAAGACCCGTTGAGTCGATTTCATGGTTTGACACGCTTCACTTTTGTAATCTGTTATCGCTACACGACAAGTTCGAACCGGTTTATGACCTCTCTCGTGTCAAAAACTTGAATTCGCCCACAGAACTCTTGAAGATTCGCATGAACATCAAAGCAAACGGCTACCGTTTACCCACGGAAGCGGAGTGGGAATATGCGGCAAGGGCAAATCGTAATTATCGCTATTCCGGGTCCGACAATATCGACGAGGTTGCCTGCTATGTGGAAAACAGTATGGTATTCAAGCGCAACTGCACGATTTCGGTCGCATCGAAGCGTCCAAACGCTTGGGGGCTGTACGATATGAGTGGTAATGTGGATGAGTGGTGCTGGGATGGATACGAGCAAGGTTTTTATCGTAAGTCACCGAAAAAAGATCCCACAGGGGCGCGCACCGCTACGGAACGCGTCGTTCGCGGCGGAGCATTCGATGCGGTTGGAGTACCGGTGTGGGAACGGAATAAAGCGGCTTGTATGCATGGTCGAGAAGACATCGGATTTCGATTGGCGCGCACTTGCGATTCAAAATTACAACAAGCCATCCTTCATGAGGGGGATCAGGGAGCGTAGATCTCGACAGTTGTAGTCTGCCAACGCTGGCTGTTCCAGTATGTATTGTCTTTGTATAAAGGTCGTTGTACAACCCGCGTTACGACCGGCCGCAACGTCGTGTATGTAGTCTCCAACCATCATACACTCCGATGCTTTCACGTTCCAAAGGTTGGTAATGTGGAGAATACCATCCGGCTCGGGTTTGGGTTTGGCGCAGTCGCGCCCCAATATAAAGGGTTCGGTGAAGTACGGTTGTAATCCAGCTTGTGCCAGTGTGATGTGGGCGAGCTTTTTTGTATTGCGCGTTAGTACAGCGAGAGAAGATCCGCGTTGATGCAAAAAATCGAGGAGTTCTTTGGCGTCGGGTGCGGCTTCTCCCTTGTATGCGATCTCCTCTTCCCAGTCGCGCAGTTCTTCATGTGCTTTGGCTCGTCTTGTTTCCGGAAGGCGTTCGATCTCTTTTAATATGTCCTTACCGGCGGTCAGTCCAAGTCTCGTTCGAATTTCATCAAAATCATGTTTGGGGACGGTTATGGTTCCGTCCATGTCAAAAATCCAGTACTGAATCATGCGGTGCTCGTTGGGTGTGGTGTACTTTTGAACGGTCTAGATGCAAATCTTAGCGGCCATCGTTTGGATGGATCTTGCAGATAAGGATATAACATGATCGCTTAAATTGTAATTCGAAGGAGTGTGTATGTCGTCAAAGCAAAAAGAGCATCTTCAAGATCTTTTTATCGGTATTGCTGGGTTGATCGGTGCGGGGAAATCTACACTTGCGACCGCCTTGGGGGCGCACTCCGGTTTGCCGGTATACTACGAGCCGGTACAAGACAACGAGTATTTGGCTGATTTTTATGCGAACACCGCTAAGCATGCTTTTGCCATGCAGATCTATCTTTTGAACCGTCGATTTCAGCAGCACCAAGAAATCATTTGGAACGGTGGCGGCGCCGTGCAAGATCGTACCAT
>JAYYRF010000538.1:0-2529 GCA_036127535.1 Myxococcota bacterium
TGTCTCCGGTTATTTTCTCAGCATTCCTTGCTTTCGGGGTGCGTTTTGCGTGCGTTACAATTGGTTCCGATCGAGAATAGAATTGGTGTGACGGGGAGCGTGATGTATCCAAGCATCTTGGACGCCGTACCGATGTTGCCCAAGCGTAATATTTTGGTCGAGCCCAGTTCTAAAAATACTGCTCCGTGTATTGCTCTTGCTGTACGACACATTCTAAGGTTGGAAGAGGGAACGATGGTGATATGGCCATGCGACCACTATATCGAATCCAACCTAGATTGGTTGGCATGTACAAAAGAGGCTCTTGCTAAGGTTGATAACAGTCCCTTGGTCTTGGTGGGTATCCGTCCTTCGTTTCCGGCGGACAGTTACGGATATATCGAAGCAGATAAGGGAATGGAAATACTGTCCTTTCATGAAAAACCAAACCCAGTAACTGCGAAACGCTACCTAAAAGACGGATTCCTATGGAATGCAGGGGTTTGTATTGCTCGGGCGTCTTCGTTATTCGATTTGTTTCAACAGTATCTTCCCGGTTGTGCGAACTTGATTACCGCAGAAGACATCGATGAAAAATGGACGGATGTTGAAAATATCTCGTTTGACTACGGTATCTTGGAACGTGGAAGTGGGTTCCGCTTGGTAGAATATGCGAAGGGGTGGTCAGATCTAGGTTCTTGGGACGCAATACACCCCTTTTTAGACAAGCGTGAGAGCAATAATGCATATCGTGGCAAGGATCGCCTGATAACCATAGATAGTCAGAACTGTTCTGTCTTGGACGATCGCACGAGGCCGGTGGCGCTTATCGGGGTTTCAGATTTGGTTGTCGTATCGTCGGACAATGGACTCCTCGTTATGAAGAGGAGTGACTCACAGCGTGTTCGCGAAGTCGTGCAGCGTATAGATGAACACAAAAATACCAACTGATGTTATTCTTCTCGCGTATCCATGATACCATCACCATCGATATCGCGACCCCACTTCTTAACTTGTCCATATTCGTCTATATACTGCCATAGATCCACTTTTCCGTTGTAGTCGGTGTCTTGCTCCCTTCTCCGTAAAACCTCATTCTCGTAGTATCGATATATGTCAAAATTTCCGTCAAAATTCGTGTCAAGTTGGCTGGAAACGCGTTGTTCGCTTTGGTAATAGTTGATGATATCGGTTTTTTCATCGAAATTAGAGTCGATCTCTTCCCGGCTAATTTTACCTTCGCTGTCGAAATATGTTTTGGAATCGGCAATTCCATCTCGATTGATGTCGATGTGCTTTTCGTAAATGAGATCGTCTTGGCCCTCTCGTTTGTGTTTGTAGTTCCAAATGTCCACTACATTGTCGAGTTCCATGTCAACTTGCTCGAGTATTTGTTGCTCGTCTAAATTTTGTATGGAAAGATAGGGAGGCCTGGTTTCGACTTCTTCTGTTTCAGCGGCATCTGTATCGGTGTTGGCCGGCTTTTTCATACATCCAAAGATTAAAAGAATGGTGAACATAGTATTTCCGTGAAAGGGAGGTCTATTGTGTTTCCTCTAAGGAATCGAGAGGAGATTTTGCGCAGTTTGCAACCACATTGCCATAGGGGTCGAGTTCGTTACAGAGGTCGAGCGAGCCGTTGTAATCGGTATCTTGTTCCTTGCGAACGAGTGTATTTCGCTCAAAGAAGTAAAAGAGATCGTACGTTCCATCGGAGTTGGTGTCGACTTCACTCGATATGCGTTCACCATTCTCGTATTTATCGTTAATGTCGACTTTTCCATCAAAGTCGGCATCGATCTCTTCACGAATCAGATCGTTACCGCTACCAAAATAACTCCGCACGTCTTCGCGCCCGTCTTTATTGAGATCCATACCTCTTTGATAAATGGAGTCATCTACCTCTACGTTATAGCGCCAAACATCGGTCTTCCCATCTCCGTCGAGGTCTACAACTTCTAGAGCCGTTGTCTCGCCTTCGGTCGGAAACGATATGTTGGGGGCTTCCGGAAGGACAAAATCTTCGGTTTTAGCCAGTGGAGTTGTATTCTTCTTCATACAACCAAAAACAAGTAATAAGGGGAGCATGTTGGTTCTCTGAACTTTGACTTTTTATAAGACGAATGCATAATAATTTGTTATTTCATCATTATAATTAATTTATCATATTTCTCTACACAGGAATTTAGATGAAGAGACAATCTTCTCGTAAGCATCTACTAATTGTCGACGACGAACAAGCAATCTTGCTGATCCTAAAAAATATCTTTTTAAAATCTGACTACAGAATATCCTTATGTAATAACGGAGAAAATGCGAAAAAGATTATCGAGGAGCAAGGATGCGATTTACTTTTAACCGATAAAAACCTTCCGGACCTCAGCGGCATGGAGCTTCTGAAGCTTGCGAAGGAACACAATCCATTTTGCGAGGTCATAATCCTTACAGGGTATGATTCAAAGCAAACCATGATAGAGGCCATCGACAATTCGGCGTATGCATACCTTCTGAAAGCCGAAGCCATGGACAACGTCTTCGATATTCAAACGC
>JAYYRF010000539.1:0-10128 GCA_036127535.1 Myxococcota bacterium
ATCATCTCTGCACCCGCTAAAAAAGGAAACGTAAAGACCATCGTTGTCGGTGTAAATGATGCAGAACTGACCGCGGATCACGACATTGTTTCCAATGCATCTTGCACAACCAATTGCCTCTCTCCCGTTGCAAAGGTACTCAATGACGCCTTCGGTATCGAAAGCGGACTCATGACAACCATTCACGCCTACACCGGCAATCAAAAGATCCTCGATGCCCCGCACAAAGACTTACGACGTGGACGTTCTGCGGCCATGAGCATGATTCCAACAACAACCGGTGCCGCCCAAGCGGTTGCCAAGGTATTACCCGAATTGGATGGTAAACTCAACGGGATGGCCATCCGTGTTCCAACCCCCAATGTTTCCCTCGTAGACTTCGTGTTCTCTACCCAAAAGAGCGTGACCGCTGAAGCGATTAATGCAGCGATTAAAGCGGCCGCTGATGGTTCGATGAAAGGTGTTTTGGGATACAGCGAAGAACCTTTGGTTAGCGTTGACCACGTAGGAAACCCGCATTCCTCCACCGTGGACCTTGGTATTACCCAAACAATGGGCGATAAAATGGCAAAGATCTTGTCCTGGTATGACAATGAATGGGGATTCTCCTGCCGCATGATCGACCTTGCTAAGCTAATGAACGCTGCGAGCTAATCCATGACAATCTCATCTATTCGCGACTTGGAATGGTCCGCAGAAGACACGGTGTTAGTCCGCGTGGATTTCAATGTTCCTCTAAAAGACGGTAAAGTGGGAGACGATACGCGGATTCAGGCTGCAATTCCAACCATCCGCTATCTTCTCGACAAAGGATGCACGTTGGTTCTGTGTAGTCATCTCGGACGTCCCAAAGGAGATCGGAATCCCGCCCTTTCGTTGCTCCCGGTTGCGCAACATCTTCGCGCATCGCTACAAGAAGACGTTGTTTTTGTGGATCAAACGGTTGGGGATATCCCCAAGAAGGCACTCCAAAATCTAGGTGATGCGCGCATTCTTGTTGTCGAAAATCTTCGATTCCAATCCGGAGAGAAAAAGAACAATGACGGGTTTGCCAAAGATCTCGCTTCTTTGGGTAATGCATATGTGAATGACGCCTTTGGTGTCTTACATCGTTCTCATGCCTCTGTAGCAGCTGCAGCCAGAAAGTTTGATAAAAAAGCCGTTGGTTTTCTGATCAAGAAGGAACACGATTCTCTCAGTAAACTTTTCGAAGAAAAGCCCATGCTCGCTGTGCTTGGTGGCGCAAAAGTAAGCGATAAGATTCTCCTAATGGAAAATCTTATGAAACATTGTGAACACATTTTAATCGGCGGTGCCATGGCCTACACGTTCCTTGCTGCAAAGGGAGCAGCGGTTGGGAAATCTCGCGTGGAATCCGATCGGATTGATCTTGCGAAGGCTTTACTGGCACTTGCAGAACAGCAAGGGATAACCATTCACCTGCCAATGGATCACGTTTGTGCAGAGAACTTCGCGGAAGATGCACCCGCAGTTGTAGAAGAATCAATATCCGAACATCATATGGGTTTGGACATTGGTCCTAAAACAGTGGAACACTATCGGAAACTCATCGCAGAATCAAAAAGCATCTTTTGGAATGGACCGATGGGTGTATTTGAGTGGGAATCCTTCGCGCAAGGTACCCTGGGCGTAGCCAACGCATTGTGCGAAACCGATGGATATACGGTTATCGGGGGTGGAGATTCTGCCGCGGCGATTCATCAATTCGGCTTATCAGAAAAAATAGACCATGTATCAACCGGAGGCGGTGCGAGTCTCGCCTTCCTAGAAGGTGAAACACTGCCCGGTTTACTCGCATTTGGAGAAAATCAATGAGACGTTTTTTTATCGCGGGAAACTGGAAGATGAACAAATCACCCGCAGAGTCTGAACGATTCGCGGCAGAGCTCAAAAAGAGACTTCTCGACATTAATGCAGTCGATATTGCTGTGTCCCCAACGGCGCTCTCTTTGGGTGTGGTCACCCAAAAACTCAAGCATACGAATATAGATGTAAGCGCCCAAAATATGCACGACCAAAGTACAGGTGCATTTACCGGAGAGGTATCGGGTGAAATGCTTCGCGAAGCCGGGGTTACCTACGTAATCTTGGGACATTCTGAACGCAGACATAAATTTCAAGAGAACGACTCGTTTATCCAAAAGAAGGTGGAAGCCTCCTTCCGATGCGGACTCTTACCAATTCTGTGCGTTGGAGAGACACTGGAGCAACGCCAGTCCGGTCAGGCAGCATCGGTAACCTTGTCGCAAGTAGAGAAAGGTTTAGCCGGTCTCTCTGCCGATCAGGTGGCAGCCGTAACCATCGCGTATGAACCGGTCTGGGCGATTGGAACGGGTCATACAGCGACCCCACAGCAAGCGCAAGAAATGCACGCGATCATACGTTCATGGCTCAAGGATCGATACCCGGATTTTGTTCACAAACAGCTAAGAATTCAGTATGGTGGTAGCGTAAAGCCTCATAACGCCTTGTCCTTACTGGAACAACCGGATATAGATGGTGCGCTAATTGGTGGTGCGTCCTTGAAAATTGACAGCTTTGTGGCTATTATAGAGACCGCTGCCCAGCTTTCCAAAGGATAAAGCTATGACGCTCTTTGTTACGATTGCACACATTATGCTTTGTGCGTTCCTTATATTGATCATTCTTCTCCAACCTGGAAAAGACAGTGCCGACATTTTTGGTGGTGGTCAAGGAGGCAACAAAATGTACGGAGCTCGCTCTCAATCCAATCCATTGGGGCGCGCAACAACACTCGTTGCCATTTGCTTCATGACGACCAGTATTTCCCTCGCGTGGATTTCAACGGATCGCGCCCGAAAAGAATCCAGTCTCGCCAAAAAGGTTCTAGAGATGGAACGCGCGCAGAAAAAAGAGATCACATTTGAGGTTCCCAAGCTTCGATCCGTACAAGCCTTTGCTTTAATCGACGCACCCAAACCAACATTTCAAATTCCGGATATATCGCTCCAAAATCCACTTGACAACATGAATCCAAATAACAGCCAAGAGGATGAAAATAATTTGACACCGCAAAATGGGAATGATAAGTAGTGTAAACTGCCGAATGCCTGGGTAAGTGGCGGAATTGGTAGACGCGCAAGACTAAGGATCTTGTGGTATTGCACTGTGGGGGTTCAAGTCCCCCCTTACCCACTCTCTTCAACTGCACAGCAAGCTGTGCAGTTTTTGCTTTTGGGCTCTGCGTGCAGTCTTACTTTCGTCGTCTTTGGCAATTTTTTACGTCGATACAGGTGCCGTAAATGTCCAAACGATGCGACTGAATCAAAATCCCGTGCCGGCGAGAAACCTCGCGCTGCCTCTCCTCGATGGTATCGTCTTCAAATTCAATAATGAGTCCGCAATCGGTACAAATGATGTGATCGTGGTGTTCACCTTCTACCGCATACTCGTATCGCATCAAACCGTCGGCAAAGCGACGCTCATGCGCAATACCCGCCTTTACAAACAGTTTCATCGTTCGATATAAAGTAGCCAATCCTAAATTCGGCATATCGCCCTTCAAAAGAGCCAGCATCTCGTCGGGTGTAACGTGACGATCAAAGGAGACAAACTTATCCAAGATAAGTTGTCTTTGCTTTGTAAGCTTCAAGCCATTTTGTCGTAAATATGCGTCTAATTTCGCTGATGGTGTCAAGAAACCCCCAAAAGAAAAAAGAGACAAGCGCCTCTTTTATATGTATATGGTGTTTCGAAATTTTGAGCAAATTACTCGGTAGCTTCTTCTGCTTCAGGCGAAGATTCTTCTGCTTCAGCTGAAGCTTCTACATCTGCGGTGGATTCTTCCGATACGGTAGACTCTTCACTAGGGGCAGCAGAGGTATCTTGTGACTCTTTGGCTTGCTTTTGAATGGACTCTCGTACCAAAGCGATGATCGCCATTGGAGCGTTGTCTCCTTCGCGATATCCAGCCTTTACGACGCGCGTGTAACCGCCAGGTCGCTCTTTGAAGAGTTCAGCATATTCGCCGAAAAGTCGCTCCATAGCAACTTTGTTATTGACGACACGTCTTACCTTACGGATTGCGTTCAAACGCTTTATTTTTGCTGCTGCGGCCTCCTCCCCCTTGAGTTGCTCCATAACGCTTGGAGCGAAGGGTTTTGCGAGTGTAATCAGCGGCTCAACGTGGATTCGAAGCTCTTTGGCTTTTGCAAGCGTTGTTGTGATTTGTCCATGCTCTAGAAGAGAAGTCGACATATTACGAAACATTGCTTTTCTATGGGAACTGTTGCGCCCAAGTTTGCGACCAGACTTAAGATGACGCATAATTTTCTCCTCGCTCTATCGAGCTTTGTGTTCAGGGAAGTTGTGTAGTTTCATTCCCAATGAGAGTTCTCTCTCGGAGAGAATGTCCTTGATTTCATTGAGAGACTTACGGCCGAAATTCTTGGTTTTTAGCATCTCTGCCTCTGACTTTTGAACCAGTTGGTAAATGTACTCAATGCCAGCATTTTGTAGGCAATTTGCAGATCGAACGGAAAGCTCGAGCTCTTCCACACGATGGAACAAGTGCTCGTTCCACTCCTCTTCTGGCTCTTCGTCTTCTACTTCTATTGGCTCTGCCTTTTCGTAGAAGTTGATGTACACCTGCATTTGCTCTTTAATAATTTTAGAAGCGTATGCGAGTGCATCTTCCGGATGTACGGATCCATCAGTCCAAATCTCGATTGTGAGCTTATCGTAGTCGGTTCGATTCTTGACGCGCGCGTTTGTAACGTAATAACGCACTTTCAAGATGGGGCTAAACAATGCATCAACTGCGATTGTACCGTCCATTTGCTCTTGAGCAGCTTGTTGATACCCTCGGCCAATCCGAAGTTCTAAGTCCGCTTGTAGCTTACCGCCATCGGTTAGCAGCGCAATATGGTGCTCCGGATTTAAAACGACGGTGTCGTCTTTGAACTTGATGTCTCCTGCCGTGACCGCTCTGGTTGATACACCTTTTTGAGCAACGTTGATCACACCGGTGATCAATTCGTCTGGCTGCTCGCTAAAATGAGTCGTGGAGCTAAACCGAACACCCTTGAGATTCAATATAATTTCGGTGACATCTTCTACTACGCCAATAATAGAAGAGAATTCGTGCTTGACGTTTTTAATCCGAACCCCTGTAATGGCCACGCCACACAAGCTTGAAAGGAGAACTCTGCGGAGAGAGTTACCCAAAGTAATACCAAATCCTCTTTCCAGTGGACGAACGACAAACTTACCGTATCGATCCGTGTTGGTATTGGATGGTTCGATTTTTTTTGGACGAACCAAGGTTCGCCAGTTCATTGCAATTTGATCAGAAACGCTTTCTGGCTCCTGTTCGAGTTCTTGAGGCTCTTGCTCTAACATAATACACCTATATAAGCTACTACCCCCTAAAGGGGTCTCCACGCTTTAAAAGAGGTTAATGGAAAAAAAAAGAGGCTATACGCGTCTTCTCTTGGGGGGACGACAACCATTGTGTGGAATGGGTGTCACATCACGAATGTATGTGATTTTCACTTCGCAGCTGTTTACAGCTCTCAACGCTGATTCACGTCCGGAACCAGGTCCCTTCAATTGAATACCCACTGTCTGTAAACCATACATATCTTTGGCTTTGTTGACTGCTTCCATCGCAACGATCTGTGCTGCGTACGGAGTGGACTTTCGAGAACCTTTGAATCCCTTGGCACCGGAACTACACCATGAAAGGGCATTCCCGGCTTCATCCGTTACCGTAACAACAGTGTTATTAAAAGTGGATTGAATATGAACAATTCCTTTTGTGACCACCTTTTTTGAGCGACGAGGGGTAGAACGACGTTTAGCCATAATAGCTCCTAATTATATATTTTGTTATTTCTTCTTGATTACGCGACGCTTTGGTCCTTTGCGAGTACGAGCATTCGTATGGGTTCTCTGACCACGAACGGGAAGAGAACGCTTGTGACGCAGACCTCTGTAACTTTTGATGTCGATTAAACGTTTAATATTTTGAGAGACCTCTTTTCGAAGATTTCCCTCCACCGTGTATTTCGCTTGAATCACTTCACGAATGGCAATGGTATCTCTGTCGGTAAGTTGAAAGGTCTTTTTACTGTGATCAATACCCGCCTGATCCAAAATGTCTTTGGCTATCTTGCGGCCGATACCATAAATTTTGGTCAGAGCGATGTCTATTCGTTTGTTGTTGGGTAGGTCTACACCTTCTATACGAGCCATGTTCTATCCTTGTCTTTGTTTGTGCTTGGGAATTTCACAAATGACTCGTACAATTCCCCTGCGTCGTATAATCCGACACTTTTCGCATATTTTTTTTACCGATGCTTGTACTTTCATTGAAAAACCTCTGTTCGAGATGTAAATTTTAACGCCGATCTATATCGTAGTTAGATTTGATTGTCAAAATTGTTTTGACGGAAATGCGCAAATGTTCATATCTGCTCATCTTTGTATGGAAAACTTTTCTCTACGACCGCCACCTTTCTTTTGGGACTCCAATCCATCATATTGCTGAGAAAGCATATATCCTTCTATTTGTGCAACAGTATGCATACAGACACCAACGATGATCAACAGGCCGGTACCGCCGAAGTAGAAGGGTATGTTGTAACGTTGGGCTAGAACTTCTGGAAGGATGCAAACTACAGAGAGGTATACAGCTCCTCCGGCCGTTAGGCGAATTAAGATGTAATCCAACTTCGCAACGGTATCTGGACCCGGACGGACATTGGGAATGAACCCACCCTGCTTCCTGAGATTGTCAGCAAGATCTGTAGGATTGAAGGTTATTGCGGCATAAAAGAATGTAAATGCAACAATGAGAAATATATAGGATACGAGATAAGTCCACGTTCCTGGTATGAAAACAGACGAGAGAAGTTGGAAAAAGTCGTTGGGAAAAAGCGTTGATATCGTCGCGGGAAAGAACATCAAAGAACTTGCAAAAATGGGAGGGATTACACCTGCAACGTTGACTTTCAGCGGTAAATGAGTGTTTTGACCGCCCGCTTGTGCACCACCAACACCAACTCGTTTGGGAAAACGTATCGGAACCTGATACAGCCCCCTCTCAACATATACGATAGCAGCGACAACCAGACACATAAACAGAAGCAACAAGGTGATGCTGAGAAGAGAGATTTCTCCGAGAGCCATGTTTTGATATAACGATTGGGCACCGGAGGGTATGGCCGCAATAATGCCTGCCGTGATAATCAAAGAAGCACCTTGACCAATACCACGTTCTGTAATTTGTTCTCCCAACCACATAACAAAACACGAGCCGGAGGTCATTGTGATTACCGTCATGAGTGTAAACCACCACCCACCTTCTAAGACAATCGGGGTACCGCTCGTCGTGCTCATGGTCTCCAGGGATATGGAAATGGTAAAGGACTGTACAATCGCAATCCCAATGGTCAAGTATCTTGTATATTGATTGATCTTTTTGCGCCCGGCTTGTCCTTCAGACTTGAGGCGCTCAATCTTGGGAAAGATAACCTGAGCGAGTTGCATGATAATGCTTGCTGAGATGTAGGGCATGATACCCAAAACGAATACGGAGAAACGCTCCAGAGCACCACCACTAAACATATTGTACAGACTCAACAAGGAGCCTTGTGAACTCGAAAAGAATTCAGATAAAGCATCTCTATCTATGCCGGGTGAAGGAATGAAAATTCCTAGGCGATAGATGGCAAGCATTGCCAAAGTAAAAAGAATCCGATTACGGAGACTTGGCAATTTAAAGACTGCACTGATGCTTGAAAACACGAACTCTCTCCTAAGTTATGAATCTTGACCCAAAACGCTAACCTTACCACCGGCGGCTTCAATTTTAGCCTTCGCGCTCTTTGTAAATTTTGCTGCGATCACCGTTAACGACTTGTCTATTTCTCCATTGCCAAGTACTTTAATTCCATTTTTAGCAATCTTGGAAACCAAGCCAGCTTCCGTTATGGCTTTTGCATCAACCGTATCTCCTGCTTTGAAAGCAGCCGATATCTTGTCTAAACGGACTTCTGTATATCTTTTGGCAAATATGTTGGTGAAACCTCTCTTGGGAAGTCGTCTGTGAAGGGGCATTTGTCCACCTTCAAACCAAGGCGCAACAGTACCACGCGCTCGCTGTCCTTTCTGACCACGACCGGATGTTTTTCCGTCGCCGGAGGAAAAACCACGCCCGATTCTCTTCGCTTTCTTGTGTGCTCCCTTTGGAGGCTTTAAGTTGCTTAATTCATTTGACATGATGCCCTCTTTTTTACTGGTCGAGTTCTACCTCTTCAACGTCCACAAGATGAATTACTTTTTTCACCATTCCGCGAATAGCGGGCGTATTTTGAAGAAAACGAACCTGATTGATTTTACGAAGTCCCAAACCAGCAACTGTTGCTCTTTGCTTTGTTGTGGATCCGATGACGCTTTTTCTTAATGTAACTTTCAACTGTTTCATAACAACCCTCTAGATACTGGATTTCCAAACGTGAGATCCGACGTCGTAATTCTTCATTACATCGTCAACCGATTTACCAACACGTGCGGCATACTGAGCGGGAGACTCTACTTTTCCCAAAGCGTTCAGTGTGGCTTTTACAACGTTGTGTGGGTTGTTACTACCAATAACCTTTGTCAAAACGTTAGAGTAACCAGCGGCGTCTAGAATTGCGCGCACTCGGGAGCTTGCAATTACACCCGTACCGGGTGCGGCTGGTCGGAAAATAATTTTCGTTGCACCGTATTTTCCGGTAACGCGATGGGGAATGGTACCCTCTTGTATGGGACAGTCGATCAAACCTGCACGGGCGCGTTCCGTCGCTTTACGAATCGCTTCCGGAACTTGATTGGCCTTTCCAAAACCAACGCCAACTTTTCCTTCTTTGTCTCCAGCTACGACCATCGCTGTAAAATTAAATCTGCGACCTCCCTTTACAACTTTGGCGACGCGGTTGATGTATATCGTTTTTTCTACTTTTGCTGCATTTTCGTCTTTGCGTGCAACATTTTTCTTTTTCGCTTTAGCCACGATAACCTCTTTGATTCAAATTAAAACTGTAAGCCAGCAGCGCGAGCAGCATCTGCAAGCGCCTTCACTCGACCATGAAAAAGGTAGCCGTTTCGATCGAAAACGATCTGGGTAACCCCTTGTTCCTTGGCTTTTTCCGCAATCATTTTACCAACCTTTGATGCGCCATCTATGTTTCCGCCGTAGCCCTCGAAAGCCTTTTCGATGCTACTTGCGCTTGCCAAGGTCTTGTGATTTACATCGTCAATCACCTGTGCATAAATGTGATTTGCCGATCGAAATACACTCAGTCTTGGTCTTTCGACACTACCGAAGACTTTTTTCCGAATATGTCGCTTTCGTCGAATACGCGCCGTTGATTTTACATTCGTCTTTGCCATTATAGATCCCCTTTACTTCTTGCCGTCTTTGAGACGGATTGTCTCGCCAACATAACGAACGCCTTTTCCTTTGTACGCGTCCGGCTTTCGGAACTTTCTTATTTCAGCTGCGGTTTGACCCACTTTTTCTTTATCGCTACCCATAACGGTAACAATGGTACTTTGTGGACCGGTCTTCGCTTCGATTTTGATACCCTCAGGAAAGGGGTAGTTGATCAGGTGGGAATAACCTAAGTTAAGGACGAGCTTTTTCCCTTTTACATCGGCCTTATAACCGACACCGATTATCTCAAGCTGCTTGCTGAAGCCCTTGTCGACCCCAATGATCATGTTGGAAATCAAGGTTCGCGTCAGTCCGTGAAAAGCACGCGAGCTTCGCGCAAAGGTTCCTTTCTCTAGATTCTGTTCGACTAAGATTGTATCTCCATCCTTCCGGACATTCACAGAATCTAAAATGGTGCGCTGGAGCTCACCCTTTGGGCCTTTTACTTTGATATGCTTACCGTCATTGCTGAGTGTGACCTCTACCTTTTGGGGTATAACAATGGGTTTTTTCCCAATACGGGAATTCTTAAACTTCGCTGGGACACTGGAAGAATTGAGAGACATGATTTCTCCGTACAAAAATAAAAATTAAACTACCAAACGTAGCAGAGTACTTCACCACCGACGCCGGCTTCTCGAGCCTGTAATCCGGTGAGTACTCCC
>JAYYRF010000540.1:0-6102 GCA_036127535.1 Myxococcota bacterium
CAAGGCTTGGTTTTCTTTCTCCGGCAAACCGCTCAAAACAATCCAAAGATCCACATCCTTCTGGTCTTTCAAAACCGCCTCAACCGCATCACTTGGGCTCTCTATGGAACAACCGTCGATTTTTGCTTTCTGTGAAATCAAAGAGACCACTCCCAGCTGCAAACCCGCTTTTTCCGTTACTTGATACCTTTGAAAAGGATAGCGCTCACCACACTGCATGTTGGTGGCAATAAAGGGATGATCTTCGGTTCGCTCTTGGAACCAGTCCAGTCCCAGCACCAAATCAGAAGCGCCAATACCAATGGCATCGATGCCGGAGCGCTGAAACGCATGGAGTTGCAGTTCCGCTTTTAACTTTTGTTGTGGTACTTGCGAATCTTTGATGTAACTCGACTTCCACGCCCAATTTCCGCCTTCTACAACCAAACGCGGTTTGGGTGTTTCAGCGATGACACTTGCTCTTCTGGACAGACCGCCCATCGGATTTTTCGGTCAACCACAAGGCTCAATTTCACCATCCATATTGGCGGAGTAGACCAATTGCAACGCACGGGAACCTTCTCCATACTGTACCTCTGCCTCCGGTTCTGTGTACTTACTCGACGGTGGGTTGCAGGCTAAAAATAACCAGAGCATATTCAGTTTCCTTTTTTGATTCGATTTTGTCGATCTCGTTTTTCTTGATCCGCTGTATCTTTTCGGCCGTACTCACGTATCATATCTTCCAAAACACGAAAAAGATGCGTGTCAATTACAAAGGCCTTGTTCTCTAACCAAAGATAGCGACGGCTGTACGAGTTGCCTTCCGCATCGACAAAGGGCTCTGCTTCTCCTCCCAGCACAACCCTCTGCTGGCGTTCCTCCGTAACAAAGATCAGTTCTGCAGCCGGTTGTGCCGGCACCTCTCGCTCTTCGAAAGAGAGAACGCGCAGACGAGAAATGGCCTGGGCGACCCGTTTGGGAGTACTGCCCGGCACGATAGAACCATCGTCCCAAACCCACTCGGCTGCCACCTGACGCACCGTTGCATTCCCCACCTGATCGGAGCCCGCCTCCGGATAAATCGTTCCGGTAATCGACTGTATATCTTCCCATTCGACATTCATAATCTTGCGATTGCGCAAACCGTCCTTGTCCTCTGGAATGAGATCTTGCCATCCGGAACGAGAAACATAAATGCTTCCACTCCCGTTCAAGCGATAGTATGCAAGGTTTTCCCGGCCTTCCGAAAAGCTTTTCCCTTGTTGAATCCGCAAAGTATCGCTTCCGTGAAATTCCAACGTCATCGAGACCACCGGTGGATTGAAGCCGTAATTAAAGTGCGGATCTTCTGTATCGATGTATCGGCGCGCCTTCAAAGAAGCAGCCTTGGCGATAATCCGCTGCATCGCTTCGCTATCGACTTGTTCCCGAGAAGCAGAATCCATGAACCAGTATCCTTTTTCGTTTTTTTCAAAGGAGTATGAACGCTCTGATGTATCCCCTCGTTCGATGTATATTCGATGGACGTCTTTGGAATCAAAACGAGCAAAACGAGGCTCTCGAAAGGAATCAAAATCGAGGGAGTAGTAATCCATCGCTGATTTTTTCACGGTGTAAACCGTATCGCCCGGGATGGGCTGAATGTAATAACTCACCGCAGAAGGATTTGGATCACCTGCCAAAAAGGAAATGGTTCGATCGGAACGCAGCGACAGTTTTACCCGAATCGCATTTTCTCCCAAACCGTACAGCGTTGGATTTTCCGGACTTTGGGCCACTTCGGTACGGGCATCCAAATCGTGTAATTGGTGTTTGATGCGATTGATCATGTTGGTCGAAGCCACCAAATCTTTTCCCTCGATCGTCCATGCCCCCTCACTTTCTGTAAGAACCAATGGTTCACGACCGGGCTGCTCGATCTCTACGCGAATCAATTCGTGCTTTTCAAACCGAAAGATCTCCTTGGACTCTTCGGTTTTCACCTCTTGTGTCCCGCCGGAAAAATACAGCACGGCCACCACGCCCAAGACAACCAATGCGAGCAACGCTCCGCGCAATTCCTTCATCTTCCTCTCCTCGACCACCAAACGCCGAAACCGATGAGAGACGTCAAAAGCGGCAATGGCAAGAGAGAGAGCCATCGAAGCATCGGAAGGTGTGGTTTGGCAATGGCAATGGTCTGCAGCTCAACCCGCGCCCCCCCCGCCTGGTACTGCGCGTTTCCGAGAAGCCCACGCAAAGAGTTGCGAACAAAGGGAGCGTTACCGGGTATTTCAGAAAAGAGTTCATTTCGAAGCATATCGACATCGCCCAAAACAACGATCCGTGCTTTAGACGACGTCTTTTGCAACAACGAACTGTTGGGAGACACCTCAACCGCGGCCGCCAACAACGCGTCTACGCGCTCATCAAACTCCGGATCGAATTGTGCAGCTCCTTGTACGATTTCTCCACCGCGTTCAATCCAGCCACTTCGGGACAGCTTGAGCAACGGTTCTTGCCGGATACCACGTATGGAATTGAATTGTATCGGAGCCGCATGAGAGAGAACGATAGACAATTCATCTTCGATGAGTGACTCCGTCGTTTCATGTTTGACCAGCATGGGAATCGGACGATCCCAAAATGGAAACATCGATTTGGTATCCAAAGCGACGCCGGACCTTCGCACCACTCCCAAGCGATCGATGACGGACATGGGGGCGACATTAACATCGGTGGCCAAGAGCAGTGCTCCTCCTTCAGAGAGATAGGAAAGAATCGCCTCTTCCTCCAATGTTGCAAGCGGTCTTTGTGGACCGAGTACGAAGACCATCGCTGCGTCTTTGGGTATGGACGATTGACCGTCTCGAATCATATTTAATTCTTTCAGCGTGTACCGCTCTTGATCTAGCATTTCTGCCAAGACGCTAATCCCAATAGGAGATGTATCTTCCCATTGCGGTTCACCGTGCCCCGTCATAATGTAGACGTTGGTTTGTTTCGAACTGAGCAGCTGAGAAAATGCTTTGGATAGCTGGGACTCACCGTTAAAGATCAATCCATCACGGGTTCGGCGAAAGAGTTCTCTCTCTCGGATGTCCACACGCGCACCATCTCTTTGAATCACCACGCGACCATAATCCTTGACACTGAGTTGTTCTGCGGTCAAACGCTCTTGGTCGAAGTCGATGTAGCGCCACTCGACAAACTGAGAACTTCGATCGATCGCCTTGAGAAGATCAGTCATGTAACGACGCTTGAGCAAGCTGTCTTTTTGACCCTGCTTTGGGCTGAAGAAGATAACTTCTACCGTTTTTTGGGTCTCATCAATCGCTGAAAGCTTCGCAATGGTTTGCGCATCCAACGTATTTTTAGATGTCCGAGACAAATCGATCTGCGCGCGATTTCGATCGGCCAAAGCATACAGAAAACCCAAAATCACAATGGTGATCAAGGTCACGATCAAGGCGTTCGAGCCCAGCAAAAGACGTCTTCGTCCTTCCATGACTACCTCCACCGCCGGGACTCAATCGAGCGCCACGTCAAGAATAAAAATCCAAAGCAAAAAAGTACAAACCAAATGCAATCCGCCGAATCGATCAAACCTTTGGAAAAGGCATCGAGATGAGTCAAAAAGCTGGCCTCTTGCAAGATTTTTTTGAGTAGCGGCTGCTCGACAAACTCCGAAGAGGGTCCAGCCAACCAAAAAGGGAATAAGATTAAAACTCCGCCCAAACCACCGGCAACCGGCTCATCGCTCTGACTCGAAGATAATAGCCCCGCCGATTCAAAGGCCGCGCAACATAAGAACAGACCGAGGTAGGTCGATCCGATTACCCCCCAATCTGGATTGCCAAAATACTCCAGTATGATCGGAAACAACAGCGTTCCCAAGAGAAGGATCACACAAAGAGCCAAGCTCGATAACCACTTGCCTAAGATCAAAGACCAAAGCGGAATGGGAGCCGTCATCAAAAGTTCAAAAGACCCTGAGCGTCGCTCTTCGGCAAAATGCCGCATGGTCAACAACGGCAGTAAAAAGAGAAGAGAGATCGAGAGATTGGCACTCATCACTCGTAAGTTCGGCTCTGCCGTCGTTGTCAAACCCAAATAAAAGAAGAGACCGGCCAAAAAGAAAAACACCGTCAAGAAGGCATAGGCAAGCGGACTCACAAAATATACGCGCATCTCTTTTTTAAAAATGGCCCACATTTTTTTCATTTTTCTGCACCTACGATAGATAAAAACGCTTCTTCGAGCGAGGGACTGTATAACGACAAAGAGAGCAACGGCCACGTTTGCTGCGCGCAAAGGGTCGATAATTCGGAACGGATGTCGCGCTCGACGAAAATCTCAATGCTGCAGCCACGATCGTCCTCGCGAAGCAAATTGAGAGATTCCACATCGGATATCTTCGATAAAGGTTCGATATACCGCTTGGATTCTCCTTGCAATTCGATTCGATAGCGCTCACCGCCGGCTCGTTTCTTGATCTCTTTCAGATCGCCTTGTGCCGCACATTTCCCTTGGTTGATCACCAAGACACGGTCGCAAAGATGCTCGACCTCTGATAAAATGTGGGTCGATAGAATCACCGTTCGGGATGCCGCAAGACGCTGAATAAAGCTTCGAATTCCGACAACTTGCGCCGGATCTAAACCGCTCGTTGGCTCGTCGAGAATGAGGAGTTCGGGCTTGTGAATGATGGCCTGCGCCAAGCCGACACGCTGCCGATACCCCTTAGAGAGTGAGCCAATGATTCGATTCTCCAACCCCGATAGACCAACTTCGTCCATCACTTCTCCAATTCGAACCTTCGGATTTTCCACGTCGCGTATAGAGGCAACAAAGTCCAAGTACGCTCCGATGGTGAGTTCTCGGTACAAGGGTGGCGTCTCTGGGAGATACCCCACAATTCTTCGTACTTTCATCGATTCTTCAAATACGGAGTATCCGGCCACGGACACCGTCCCGTTGCTGGGAGGTATGTAGCCCGTCAACATGCGCATCGTTGTGGTCTTACCGGCTCCATTCGGACCAATAAAGCCCAAAATACCCCCCTTGGGAAGAGAGAAGCTCAATTCGTGCACCGCTTGAAAAGAGCCAAACGACTTCGATAATTTTTCCACTACCACCATCGTGTTATGTCACTCCAATAGTATTGATGAGGAATGGATGATAGCATGCTGGGATCCGTATGGGCAACTTTATTATTGAGCATATGTCTTTGTACGCATGAAGCAGCGGCTTCTCCTCAGAATGGAGAGATCGCGGATCAAATCCGGGCGGTCGTGGGTCGCAAGATCATTTCCGAATCTGATATCGAACTGCATCGCTACATCGCAAAGATTCAACCCAGTATTTTTACCCCCTTTGAACTGCACCGCCAAGATGACCCTCTCAACTTTCTGATCGACATTGAGATCATGAATCAGCTCGCACAGAACATTTCGATCTATCAACCGGATCCAGACCGCTTTCAGCAACGCTATCAAGAGCTCACATCGTTGCTTACGATACTCTCGCACATACTCGATGAGCCAAAACTGCGTCACCATCTTCTCATGCTGATGACCGCAGAAAAGTTTGCAAAACGAAATATGGGCATCAAGGAAGAGTACGGGGACTGGATTAAACTCCTCCGCGAACGGGTTCCGTATCGCATTGTACAGCCCTAGCCGTCAAAATATCTCTACTTCTCTTTGTACATACTTTTTTGCCGACTGCTTTGGGAAAGACCACTTCTTGACGCGCCGCTCTGCACAGGACTTATAGGTAGATAGCAACTCCCCCTTGATGGCTCGAATCT
The DNA here is from genome assembly GCA_036127535.1 of Myxococcota bacterium. Taxonomy (GTDB): domain Bacteria; phylum Myxococcota_A; class UBA796; order UBA796; family UBA796. Next base: position 5,774 of record JAYYRF010000540.1, read on the forward strand.
TGAAACCGGACACTTGGCCGGAAGGGAGAACGGAAAAAGACAGCTTCATGATCCCTTCATAATTGGGACGCTTACTCATTACGCTGTCATTGCAGAACCGAAGGGATTTGAGGCTTTGATCCACCAGATCGTCGAGCGTGATCTCTCTTCTTTCAACTTTTTTCGCACCGATAGAAGGTAGAAATGAAGGTGGCGCATCCGTCGCCTTTTTTTCTTTTTTCGCAGCCTTCGCAACTTTCTTTACTTTTTTGGGCTTCGCTTTTTGGGTCTTTTCGACCGTTTTGGTCTCCGTAGGTGTCCGTGATTGATGAGATTGAATAGAGGGAGTA
>JAYYRF010000541.1:0-2707 GCA_036127535.1 Myxococcota bacterium
TAGAAATATGTGTAGAAAGAATCTCTATCGCTGCTCTCTTCGCGCCGTTGCTCTCGACCAAGGAAGAACAGGCCATACGACTGCCGGGATGATCGGTCATCGAGACCGCCTCTTGCCAATTCGATGCATACTTGCCAGCTCCGGCCTTGACGGCACGCATAACCCGTTCTTTTTGGTCGTCGGCAATCCGAGACTGAGGAAAGAATATCGTCGGAACCTGTGCGTACATCAGTTCGTGAAAACTGTTGTAGCCACCGGCTGATATAGCGAGATCAAACCCTTGCATCAATTCCAAGGGCACATAACGCGTCATCCAGCGGATTTTATCGCCTCGGATTTCTTCTCCTTGGTACAACGGACCCGCCCCCACTACGATATAAAAATCCTTTTCCAACAGCGCTCTCACCATTTTGGGTAACAGATCTGCCGCATTCACATCTCCCCCGCCGCCCAGACTCAAATACAAAACCGTTGCCTCCACCGGTATACCGAGAGCAGTTCGGGCTCGTTTGCGCGTATGTAACTCTTCTTTTTCTCGAATCATGATCGGTCCAACACCGGAAGCGTCGGGATGAATGACCTTTTGATAAAACGAGAGCATTGAACGATAACCATCATTGGCCGCAAAATCCTCGCGCACCCGACGTGCGACCAAAACCCGGGTTTGAACCATCTCCAAAACCGCTTAGAGCTCTCCAAAGCTGCCCGAAGGAAACGTGTCCACGATTAAGATATCGGGAGAGAGAGACGTAATCGCCTGTAACGTCCAGCCGCGAGCAATGCGAAGATAGCGTGTCGGGTTAATCTTAGCGTCTCGCAACATCGCTTTAGACGGCATTTTAATCGCAGGAACCCCTTCTCGACGGGCCAAGGTATCCGCTTCAGAGGAAGTGAGCACCCATGTCTCAACCGAAACATCCAACACCGAACAGAGACGACGAATCCATCGTAGGATCGATAGTTGCCGCACTAAATGTCCAACCCCTCGACCGTTAATGGCATATGAAACAATGCGAAGCTTCATCTAGGACATGTACCCCAAATCGTCTTCGATATACTGACTTTTGGCCATGGCTATCTTTGATTGTTGATACTGCTCATCGCGGATTAGGGAGCCACTTCGGTGGTTATCATACCAAGAGCGCAAAGAAGGGGTAAAGGAAGTCGGGGGTTTACCCGTCATTTCCTCCCACCAAAAATTGGGATCATTTTCCAAAGAAAATCGACTGTAGGAATCATAAACCAAAATTCGATCGACCAATTTTCCCGCTTTGGTTCGCTTTGACAGATATTTACTGCGCTTGCCCTTGAACTTGGTATCCAAAGTAGACTGTGGAAACCTTGTGTGTGCATACTTGGGTCTTCGATACTTCGTGATCTTGCGCCGATACTTATTGCTACGCTCTTGCATAGAACGAAGCATCGGAAAAACGCCTTCTTTATGAAATTTCTCCAAAAGAAGCAGTTTGTTCTTCATGCAGGCAACCTTTCTCAAGGAAGACTCAAGCCCACGATCATCAGCCGCATCAGACTTCCGCCAAACATCTAAAAGCGGGATATCCGCCATTTCCAAGTGTTTGGCCAAGAGAGCTTGGCAATTTTCCAGATAGATTTCAGGCAAACGAGGCAATCGTGCAACCGATTCATCATGCGTTTGCACCAATTGATGTACCGCATCAATTTTATCTTGGACGTCCTTGACCTGAATGCGCCATTTGGCACGCTGCTGCTCCACTTCACGATAGGCTGGTAAGACATCATCACCAAAATCGTTCATATTCAGCACCTCGCATATTCGATCGCCGGCGGCCCAAAGCTTCCAGTAGCGGGGTTGATACCAAGAGACGTTAAAGTCAGGGGTATCGTACATGGTTTCAATGAGAGATAAAAAATCAGGAAGTCTCTCATACACATTACATTTTTGCTCCCAAATTTTCAGAAAGCTCTCTCGCTCGCGAAATTCTGCGACCAACGTTCCATGCTCTCCCACCAGGATCATTCGTTTTCGATACGACTCATCTTGACGAATCTTTTCAATTCGATTGGAGAGTTGAACGCGTTCACGCTCCATTGCAACCAACGGATCTCGGCGTAAAAATCCTTGAAAACCGGTCAATTTTTTGGTTCGTTCAAAGCTGTTTGGGCTCAATTCTGCGACGTAGTTTTTCGCCAGTTCCAACAAAGCCTCGTCCAATTGCTTACGAATCGTCACGATTCCTTCTTCGATGTCCTTGGAGAGCTCCTGATACGCGCGCAAGATTTCCTCAGCCTGTGTGTGCATCTCCCGAAAATGCGACACTAGATAGTGCGCTTGGTATGACATAAAACCTCCATTTTATACTTGCTTCTTATGTTAGAAAGGAGATTTCATCAAGGAAATTGAGGGATTAAGCACCTTTTACAACTAAAAAAAACACATTTCGTTGAATGTCATTCAACGCTCCCGTTATCTATCACAGAGAAGACGGGGAATTCCGATGCACAACGATTGGCAAAATCGCACGCAAAACAACCTGGCTGGATTCACTAACGGCAAGGATGTCGTACGAAGATAAGATTTATGCGCCAAAGACAATCATTACCGTTATTCTGTTGAAAGACGACAAGGGAACAAGAATGCATATTCGTACACTGGGACTGATTTAACCAGCACTTCAGCCTGCATCAGAGCAGAAAAAGAGAACACTTCCTTCGTTATCTCATCAAA
>JAYYRF010000542.1:0-3304 GCA_036127535.1 Myxococcota bacterium
TGGCAGACTGGGATTGGGTCTTTTTTCACATCGATCGATTGCTTCGGGATGACGGTGTTGTACTGATTCATCATCCGGTAACATCCGGTGCTCGCATGGTTCAAATGCTGAAGAGCATTCCTCAACCGCTTCTTTCGTCGCTTCCGCAGCACGGTGTACATGGTGTCCTACAAGAAATTGAGAGGAAGGGGTGGAGAGAAGAAGCGGCTGACGCAGCGATGTCGCTGCCAGACATCTGCAAAAAAGCGCGCAGTTGGGGACTACATTATTTGATGGATGGAGTATCGTATCGAGATTTTTTGCCCCAATTACCCGACTCTTGGAAAGGATATCCGAGGATCGAGCAGAATCATCTTCATGATGTGTACACCATGCGTCTATGGAGAGACTCGATTTTTACGCGTCGGCCGCCAGAGGAGCCGTGCACCGTACACGCAGATAAACTACGGATTGTTCCTCGCATCGCAAATATGCAATCTGTTCCACAGGGCTTTGTGTACCAAACCTTCGACGGAATTTCGTTGGGATTGTCTCATAGGCTTCCTTTGGAGGGTATCCTGGCCGATCAGATTCAAGGGGCACTTGATTCTGTTTGGAGGAGGCTTATATTTTCAGCAGCCATTGATTTGGAGCGTGTTGTTACATGACGACCATCCCCTTAACCAAACCTGCAAAGATTGCGTACGCTCTTTTGGGAGTATCGTGTCTCTCTTTTGGTTTAATCCTCTATTTTCAACAAGGGGAGAGTGGCTGGCTCTTACTCGTTTTGACGATGCTCGAGCACGGTTTTGAAGGCGCGATGATTGGAGGGATATGCGATGTGATTGCTATCCGTCAGGTATATCGAAAAGCGGAGCAGCAATATACACCTTTGATCGAGGGAGTATCTAAAACCGTCGTACAGGATATGCTCCGCTTGCGAGAACTGGCCAATTCGGGTGACGATCTGCGAGAATGGATTGATAAACCCGAAAACCTCGTTTGGTTTCAAGAGCAAATCCAATCTCAAGTGCCACAGAAGCATGTTTTGGAACGTTTGTTGAACGATATATGGGAACAGCAACTTCAAACGGAGATCGTGCGTTGGATTCTGAAAAGCGATCCGAGAGACTTTCTTCATTCCTCTAAAAAACAAGGGATTATGGATCAACCCATTATACGGGATGTGTTGGCCGATTGTATGGACACCGTTGCGGAAAATGAAGATCTTGCTTTAAAAAGCATGAACCAGCTGCGAAAGGTAGCAGACAGCATGACGCTTGTTGATCTCGGCGTTCCCGCGGATCGACAAGAACTCGATGCCTTGGCACGCCTCATTTGGGAACGATGGAGCGGTTTGGGACGAGCGTCTTCCATCCAAAATTTTCTTGCAGATAAAGTCATAAAGGTCTTGGTTCCCGCGATGAGCGAGCGGATCGAAAAAATGTCTCTCAAAGACATCTTGGAGCCTACACTTCAAAAAGAAGCCATCCAAACGGCTTTGCGCCGCGGATCAAACCGAATTCGTATCAAAAAAGGAGGTGATATACCGGACGAATTAATGGAGTCGATGCTCTCGTATTTCGATGCCTACTTGGAAGCGTGGATGTTGCTGGATGCAGCCAAACGGGAAGAGGCGATTGAGGCGCTCGTAGACAGAATTAAGCCGTTGTTGTTCGAGGTGATTATAGATGCCGTTTGGGATATGCGCGAAGCCATTTTACACTTGGAAAATTTGGAGCAACATCAGTGGATCAAGGATTTGATGATGAGCATAGCACAATCCTTATCTGAGAACTCCGGAGATATTGAAAAAGAAGCGCAGTCTCTATTATCACAGCGTTTAAACGAATTGGGGGCATTTGGATTCCGTCAAATGTTACAGCGTCGTACACAAGAGCCGTTGGATTGGATTAAAGTGAATGGTGCGTGTTGGGGATTTGTGCTTGGCTGTACGGCTGGCATTATATCTTATGTAGCGCATCATCTGTAGGAGAGAACATGAACCTTCCCATCCGATTGGATCAATATCTCAAACGAGTCGGTGTTGCCCAAACCGGCGGTCATGCCAAGTATCTTATTCAAGAGGGGCTGGTTTGTATCAACGGCGAGGTCATCGTACAGCGTGGGAAAAAACTGTATGCGGGGGATCGCGTTTCCTGTGAAGGAAAAGAGTGGGTTGTATCCCAGGAGTAAGATCCTTATTTTTGATGCAAATAGCGAGCTACGCATTTATCAATTCAGCATGCAGGTGACCTGCGATGTTCAGTTGATTTTGTGTTTATGGGAACCGAAACTTCTTGGATGGGCGATGACCAATTATCCGTTTGCCGAGACGGTAAAAACAACATTGGTGGCGTAATCGGCCTCAACAGCCACTATGGGCTCAATCACATTACCGAAGGCAATGGTTTTGAGTGGTGCCATTTTAGCTGGACGTGCTCGGCTTTGGTTCCAGGGGATAGTGAACGTTTATAATAAAAAAACGCTTGCAAATTCACTTTTTTTGATACCCTATAAATCACACCTTCAGGAGTTTTATATGATGACATCTCTTCTCGCCTTGTCTCTTTTTACTACAGAAGCACAGGCTGATTCCTTTGAATTTCGCAAATCGTCCGATGCAGCTGCTACGCGCGGATTGCTTCTTCCTTCGGCAGAAACATTGAATAAGGGAGAATTTTCCATATCCAGTATCGAGATCCTCTTTGCCAGCGCTTCGTACGGAATCACAGACAATGTAACCATGAGCTTTTCATCTATAATTCCCATTTTGCCCGGCTTGATCCCTTTTATGGGTCTGTTGAGCGCGAAGTTTAAGCTGGTTTCCAATCCACGCTTCATGTTCGCTGTACAGCCCAGTATTTTTGTATTCCCTCAAATGGCCGGTGCAGGAATCATCGGCGTGCAACTGACATCGGATTTCGCGTTGACCGAAGACGGTAAATGGTTGCTTACGCTGGCTGCCAATCCACAATTTATTTATGCTGATGTGGATACCGGTGGATCTTCCGATGTGGACGGTGTCGATGATGGATTACAGATCGCTCAAGGTGCGGGTGGACTCTTGGGTGCAGGGATTCAAGGTAGAGTACATAATCGCGTCAATGTTATGGCTGAGGTATTCCTTCCGGGAAGCATCGCCTTTGAATCGGGCGATTTTGCTTTGGTCGACGAATTGACCATGCTCAACGCCGGCGTACGTTTTCCCAACAAAAACGTCACGTTTGACATATCTCTTGTCCGCCCCTTGCTGTCGACCGATTTTACCGTCTTGGGAATTCCGTTCGTATCGGCAACCGGGCGCTTTCAGTAGGCGTTCTTT
>JAYYRF010000543.1:0-2887 GCA_036127535.1 Myxococcota bacterium
TTGGGGCATCGCAATTTACTTTGACGATTGGCCATTGGAAGAGATTGTACCCATTTGGGAAGTTGCACGCGAACAGAACGCATCCTACTTCTCCTTGCGACTCTTTGATGAAGAGAGAGGCCGAGAATCAAAGAAAGAGATCGCAGAGTATTTTGCTGCGATGCAAGTGACCAGCGATACGCTCCCTCCTTTGCTTCAAAGGTTCATTCCCAACGCGTTTGCCCACGCAGACGTTCTGCATGTTCGGATAGAACAGACCTTGTACGCAAAGCCTCAAATCGTTTCTTATCGACAAAGAGTTGGACGTCGGCGATTATGGCGATACATCCTGAATGGGGAAAATAGCGATCATCTTTCCGTTTTGATCTTAAACCAACGATAATTCAACGGGCGAATCCGTCTACGTTCAACATCGCCGCCCAATTAGGAGAATTTCATGTTGCTTCATGTATTGAAAATCCCTGAAATCGGAGTCTCTTACGAATACTCTTCCCCAAAGTGGGCGTTGCGCGCAGCGTCTACCGCTTTGGACGGGGAGGGGATCCGCGCAGAGGTTCATTACGAGCTAGAACGCTACGGACGTCGCGTAATCATGCAATTGAAATACGACGTACAGGGTTACACAATTTGTTCTCGTTGTAACCAACGGATCTTGGTTTCAATGACCGGAGAAGAGTCTTTGGCCTTCGACGAAGATCCGGGATCCGGTCAGCAACCCAAAAGTGAAAAAGATCTGAATCGCATCTCACACGAGGATGAAATTGAAATGGAAGATTTGGACATTGGTTGGTACCAAAACGGTAAACTGTCCCTAGAAGATGCTTTGTGTGAGGCGATTGTCTTGGGTATGCCGATGCGTATTTACTGCGCCTTGCCAATCGTGAAAAGCGAGCAGGGTGATTGTCAGTCTTTCGACCAAGAAATTCCAAAAACATCGAAGAATCTGTTTGCCAACTTCCTCAAAATCGAATAGTTGTCGTTGTTCACAATTCGATAAGAATGTAATCCTTTATTTTAGGTGTTAAAATGGCTGTACCAAAGAAACGTACCTCTAAGCGTCGCAAAGGAATGCGTCGCGCGCACGACTTCATCAAGTATAAGGCAGCAATAACCGAATGCCAAGACTGCGGTGGCATCAAACTTTCACACCACATCTGTGAAATGTGCGGCTACTACCGCGGGATAAAGATCTTGGATATTAAAGAAGCCGACGAAGACTCCGCTGGAGAAGTTGCCGAAGAAGGCGCAGAATAACGAGGGGTTCCCCCGTCAAAATCAAGGGCTGTGAAACAGCCCTTTTTTTATTGTATGGCTTTGATTTTTTTGAGGAAGTTGGATAGTTCTTTTATCTCTCCTTGGTTTTGGGGGTAAAATGGCGAGCAGAGAACAAATCCTAGAACAGTTACGAGAAGTGATTGTCGACAAGTTACAGGTCTCCAAAGAAGAAATCCGTTTGGATTCTCGCTTTATTGAAGATTTACAGGCGGACTCTTTGGATATTGTTGATCTGGTCATGGGTATCGAAGAGATTTTTGACATCCACATACCGGATGAACACGCAGAACGAATCTTAACCGTACAAAATGCGTTGGATTATATTGTGGAATACACCTGATGAGGAGAGTTGTCGTCACTGGACTCGGCGCGATTAGTCCGTGTGGTATGACGGCAGAGTCTTCTTGGAACGCGGTGCTATCCTCAAATAGTGCTGTTGCTCCCATATCCGGTTTTTCAGTCGAAAATTGGCCGGTTCAATACGCTGCGGAAATAAAGAACTACGATCCGAGTGCGCACTTTGATCGTTCTGAACTCAAGCGCTTGGATCGCTTTACGCAGTACGCTTTGATCGCAGCGAAAGAGGCAATTCACGATTCGGGTCTGTCAATCCCACTTGGAGATCGCGGTGCGGTATATATCGGCTCTGGTATTGGTGGCGTTGGAGAAATATCAGATGCGACCCTTCGATTGCAAAAACGCGGTCCTCGAGGTGTTGGCGTGATGTTCATTGTTCAGGTATTGCCGAACTTGGCTGGTGGGCAGGTGGCCTTGTACGCACAGGCTAAAGGACCGAGTTTGTGTATTTCCACCGCTTGTGCTGCGGGCAATCACAGCATCGGAGAAGCGTACAAATCCATTGTCATGGATGAGGCTGATGTGGCCATTGCGGGGGCTTGCGAAGCAGGGATTACCCCGATTGGCATGTCCGGTTTTATGAACATGCGCGCGATGTCAAAGCGCAATACCAAAGATGCTTCTCGTCCCTTTGATCGAACGCGAGATGGTTTTGTTATGGGAGAAGGGGCTGGCATTCTCATTTTGGAGGAGTTGGATCATGCGCTTCGAAGAGGCGCTCGTATTTATGCAGAAATCGTTGGATATGCTCAAAATAATGATGCTCACCACGTAACCGCTCCTCCGGATCGTCACCAGGGTGCCTATCGCTGTATGAAAGCGGCCTTGCGAAGTGCGGGGATTACACCGGACCAAATCGACTACATCAACGCTCATGGGACTTCGACGCCCCAAAACGATTTGAAAGAGATACAAGCGATCTGCGATGTTTTTCAAGAGCACTCCAAAGCGCTGTTTATATCATCAACCAAAGGGGTGACCGGTCACTTGCTGGGAGCTTCGGGCGGTTTAGAAGGCGTCTTCCTCGCAAAGGCGATTTCCAGCAATACCATTCCTCCCAATGCGCATTTGGAAGATCTAGATCCGTTAATTGAAGGTGGGATATTTCCGAGAGAAATGTTAAAGAAGAACATACGATACGGTTTATCCAACGCCTTTGGGTTTGGTGGTTGTAATGCATCTATTATCATGAAAAAGTGGGAGGCGATGTGCGAGTCGTAGCAGCGAGTGATCATGCTGGTTTTTTCTTAAAGCA
>JAYYRF010000544.1:0-3630 GCA_036127535.1 Myxococcota bacterium
CGTTTGTGCGCTGACGATGCGCGGCTTGAGACGATCTGTTTCTTTTACGTTGAGTTGCTCGAGTATGCTTTCCCCCGCGATATGAACCTGCCCCTGATCGGCATGATGAAGCTCCAAGGCACCATATCTCCTCTCGACGACCATCATTCCCGGTGCGACTTTGGTATTCTTCAGGGCAATGTCGGTAACGAGATTGACATCCATTCCCGGCGAAACCTCGATAAACAAAGCGGATTCTCCTTCCAGAGGATGGTATCCTTGGCTTACCGTTCCTAAGAAACCCGCTGTTTGGGGTTGTAGAATATTGACATATGTAAAACATCTTAAATCTATCGACATAATTCACCTCAATTTCATCTATTCATAAGCGGGTGTGCAAAGAGATTCAACTATTTGCATGACTTTGTCTTTTCGTTGCGTTATAAAACCATGCTATGAAGAACTTTTTAATATCCATTGTGGCTGCCGTCTTGGGCTTTCTTCTCGGTTGGTGGGGAGGAAATTACAACTGGCTGGCGGGAATACCGGTCAGTCTCTTCCTCTTTATTCTTTTTTACTTTATCTTGGCGCGTCGTAGTTTCAATAAGCTGTCTGAACTGAGTCAAGGCATTATGGGAATTATGCAACAAGCGCAGGTACAACAAGATCCTGAGCATCAGATCCAAGCCATCGATCAGGCGGTCACGCTCTTTACCAACGGTCTTTCTTTGGGTAAAGAGCAATTCCTAATTCGCTCAACACTCCATTCGCAGATTGGAACGATGCACTATCAGGCAGCAGGTCTATTTTTGCAATTGCGACTCCGAGAATCCGTTCAGGGAAGCAAGATTAAAGCGAATAAGTACAAGTCCAAAGCAAAGGAAAGATACGCGCAAGCAAAACTTCACTTTCAAGAGTTTTACCGGTACCCGTGGCAGGTTTGGTTTACGCGGAATTGGCAAGCGGTTGCTATGATGGCGGCCATCGATTACCGCGAAGGAAAAAAAGACTCTGCCTTAAAGCAGCTCGATGACGTGAAGGGGCCGGGTGGCAGTGACCTACTATATTATGGAATTTATGGGTGGCTGCTGCATCAATGTGGACAGTCAGACAAGGCGTTGATCATACTGAGCGAAGGGGTCGAAAAAAATGGAAGCTCGGAAGCGCTCAAGGGTATGTTGGCGTCCATACAAAATAAAAAAGAAATAGATGTGACGCTCTTTGGCATGAACTGGTTTTCCTTTTTTCCCGAGCAGCTCGATCAAAAAATGATCATGCGAATGCAGTCGCAGATGATGGAAAATCAGCCGAACGGAGCGCAAAACTTAAATCGAGCCCAACGTCGCGCTCTCAAAAAGCAAAAGCGCTAGTGATCGTACCAGTCGGGCTTGACGAGGGCTTGGTAGTGAGAAACGTCTAAAGGGTTTACCTTTTGTTTTACGGCTTCTAAAGCCATCTTCAAAGAAACCTTTGTAAACCAGATGTACATGTCTCGTTTATAGTCTGATTTTGAGAAGAGCCCGCGTAGCATCCATCGACTGTTTACGAACTTCTTGTTCATTCGGTACAGCTCGTCGGCGATCTCATGTTTGGTCATATAGTCGGAATCCAAGACCGGTGTCATCCAGTCAAAGTCATCAAAGTCCGCTTCCGTAATGTGCCCGTTTCGAATGGCGTCATCGTATATGGGCGTACCCGGAACCGGCGTAATGGGATGAAACGCGGGGAAATCCACATCGATCTTTTGGGCGAGTTTGACCTGCATACCCAACGTATCTTGGTTTTCATTTTTCACACCGACGATGAAGGTACACTGAATAAAGACCTCAGGGTGATTTGTTTTGATGATGTTGATCGCTTGTTCGGCAACGCCACCGGTGTAGAATCGTTTGTCGAGACCTCTGAGATTGTCGTCCTCGGCGCGTTCTACTCCAATGAGAATGTGACGCAATCCTGCGCGCACCTGATCGGCTAAAATTCCTTTTTTGTGATCGCGCACGATACAGTCGGCTCGCATGAACGTCATCCATTTGGTTTTCATACCGGAGCGGATCATTCGCTGCGAAAATTCATAGTTGAATTTTGGATCGATGTTCCAACTTTCGTCAACCCAAACGTAGGAGCGTTTGCCAAACTTGTAGTAGAGTTGTTCGATTTCCTCCATCATTCGATCTACGGACTTGGATCTCCACCTTGGGGAGAGCTTAACGTTACCGTCGCTGTCAACTTTTCGATCGGCCATGGTCGTCCACCATGCGCAAAAACTACATTTTGACGTGCAGCCACGAGAATGGTGAAGGGTCGAGCCTCCCGGGGAAAAGAGATACCGACTTTTGCCGTACAGGTGCATAGGCATCAAATCGTAAGCGGGAATTGGCAAGGTATCAAGATCTTTGACGAGTATCGACGGCTGGGTGCGTACCATTTTCCCACCTTCCTCAAAGGCGGTTCCCGGGATGGCGTGCCAATTGGGATTACCGGATTCTACGGCATCTAAAATCTTTCGGAATGTCTCTTCGCCTTCACCGATACAAATGATGTCGATATTGGGATTACAGGCATATCGATGTGCGAGGTTGGTAAAGTGACCACCGCCAGCTACGGTAATCGCTTCCGGGGCGGCTTTTTTACACAGTTGAAAGAAGCGTAGTGCCTCAGAAGCATAAAGAGCGTGATTTTCACCGCATCCGATTACATGGGGTTTAAAATCCTTGACTTCGTCGTATAGACTTTTCCAGCCAATGTGTAGTGGCATACAGTCGACGACTTTGATTTCATCTCCGCGCGCTCGCGCAACGGCGGCCAGTGCCGGCAAGGCTTGTTGAAGAAGGAAATTGTCTCCTTCGCTGGTATAAGGCCAATAGCAACGGGGGGGTTGCACTAACATAACGCGCATGATCTTTCCTATTTGTGTGCGATGGCCATCCAAGCGCGATTGAGTTGAGATGCGATGGGATGGTTGCGAAACCGTTTTTCTAACGCGATGGCTTCTTGAGGAGGGAGCAGACCTGCTGCCATCTCAAACGGCCCTGAAAAAGCGTAGTGGCTCGGTTGTAATTTAACAGACGAAAAGGGTGAAAGCAATTCTCGAAGACTTTCTTCTGTGTATGTTCGAATCCACCGATCGTGCGGGACATGTACGATTCCATCATCAAAAAATGCTTTGATCGTTCCTTCGGCAGCATCCGAACACATTGCCCATCCCCAGCGTGACTCCACGCTCAAGAGGAGCGTTCCGGTTGGTTTCAGAGCCGAGTATATATTTTGAATAACTTTGTGTGGGTCTTCTACATAGTTCAAGACCTCACAAGCGATGGCGGTGTCGAAACCGGACAACGCCGGCATGCTCTCTCCGGTTGCCCAATGCACATCGATTGACCCAGGTCCTCCGATCGCCATATTCAGTGCCCGCCAAAGACTTCGAAGATCGGGATCGACGAGTTCTACCGCGCATTCATTTTCCAGAGCCGCTTGTGTCATTCGCCCCACGCCGCCTCCGATGTCGAGGACATAGGATTTTTTGGGAAAATATTCCTTCCAAAAATCGAGGTACAGTGCGCGTTCTAATTGCTTATCGCGAAAAACCGGAGAGTCCGGAGACAACTGCTCCATCCATTCCGGATGACTTTCCCAGTAATGAACCATTCCTTC
>JAYYRF010000545.1:0-8514 GCA_036127535.1 Myxococcota bacterium
TGTATCGCCAATCGTCACTCTTTTCGACGGGAGTCCGGCAGACCCCGACGCATATCGTTAAAAGAAGAATATCATCGCAAAGGTGTGGTGGGGGGCTGGGAAGAGGATTTGATGCCAAGCGTTCGAGAGGAAACCCTTCGGTTCTACGACACGGTTTGTCCGCTTCTGGAACCCTTGTACGAAAGAAGTGTCTTGTCATGTGTGAACACCAATTCTTTGGGTGGATAAATCAGGACGAGAGAAAGATTTAAGATTATATATCTTAAGGATCAAAGAGGTAAAAGGTTTGCGAGAGGGACATTTCCTTGTGAATAGAAAGGTTGAGACATCATTCTTCGGGCTGGAACGATGCCAGGAATGACAGACAATCCACGAAGGCTTTCTGAGGTGTGCACCGTTCCCAAAGATGCGCTCGATCGGTTTCATCAACACGGGTTTGTGGTGGTTCCCCAATTGTTCGATTCAGAGTGGATTTCGGAAATCCGGCCTGCGATTTATCGGGTTTTTGAGCGAAACATTCCGCCGCAAACAGAAGATCGAAAAAAGACGGCCTACGAAAATGCGTTTATTCAAATCGTTAATTTGGGTTTGCGAGAGCAGGCTGTACGACAATTGACGCATTCCCCGGTGCTGGGACAATTTGCGGCCGAGTTACTCGGGGTGGATGGCGTCCGGATTTTTATCGAAGATCTGTTCTTTAAGGAACCGAAAAAAGGTCATACGCCTTGGCACCAAGATGCGACATGTTTGGCGATGGAGCCCAATCACATGATAACGGCGTGGGTTCCGCTGATTCCGATACACGATAACGGGAGACTTCGATTTATCGATCGGTCTCATCGGCTCGATATATTTGGTTCTGAAGATATATCCGAAGAGACCGATGACTTTTTCGGTTCCTTGATTACGCGAGAGCAGCTAGAGATTGTTGAACAACCGGTCATGATGCCGGGAGACGTGAGTTTTCACAGTGGAAATACCATTCACGGCGCTCTTCCCAATCGAAGCAATCGGATACGAGAGGCGTTTGCCATTCATTATTTCGCCGACGGTGCCCGCATACAATATGAAAAAAACAGTGCCGGAGAGAGATTGGTGATGCATTGTGCTCCTCATCTAAAGATTGGAGATTTGGCGGTTAGTGATGCTTGGCCGCTTGTTTATTCAAAAAGTACGCGATCGAAATCGTAACAAAGAAATGGAGGAAGAGGCATGAGGGTTCAAGCGCGTGTAAAGAACGATTCCTTTTCGTTAAAAGAACGGGTTGTCGCATACGAAGACCTCTCTTCCGTTGGGGATGCCTTTGCGCAAATATACGATGGCGAGCTCGACGTTTTGATTATTCAAGACGTGTTTTCGAAGGATCATTTGGCCGATGTGGTTCGCATTCTCGATCGGAATGATGATTTATTGTGGTCGAAGCAAGAGAGCCAAAAACATCATCGAAAGCAAAATTCTATTTTCGGTGTTGGAATTGCCCCCAACGGCGTTGAGCCCCACGGACCCTCTCCAGAGAAATATCTAGAGAGCGCCAAGCGCTTTCGAAAAGAGGTTCGAGCGGTTTTTGGTGACGCTGTGGATCCGATAGAACGCATACAACAAACCTTGTCCTCGATTGCCGGCGGTAAAAATACGAGGGTTCCCATCGGTAAAGACGGTCGTTTATACTCGCCGTTTACGATCCGCAGTATCCCTCCGGGTAAGCAGTTCGATTTACACACCGGTAATTTTTTCTATGCCACTGCTGCATACGATGCTTTGCGGGATCAGTTGGACACCACGGATCAAATCAGTTTTTTCACTCCGTTGCGCAGAGCGGAAGGAGGCGGGGAATTGGAAATCTTCAATCTTCGTTGGGGAGATCAAAAAACGCCTTCGAAACACAAAAAAATTCTTTCGGAGGTCGTAGAGTCGGAGTTCTCTAGCTATCTTTACGATTTGGATGAAGGGGAGATGATCGTTTTTGATGGCGGTCGTTTGTACCACCGCGTAAATCCAGTACTGGGTGAGCGGCACCGCTTTACATTGGGTGGATTTGCCGCAATGAGTGATACGCACGAAGAGGTTTTATATTGGGGATGAGAAAGACGTATCGAACTGTAGCATTTTGTGGTCTTGAACCTTTGCATACCGGCTTATCCTTTGGGGGAAGGCAATGCTGGGATCGAAGCAGGAGTACAGACGGAATACGGGAGGCATTTTGAGCACGAGTAAAAAGGTTGGAATTGCCGCACTGATATGGATGGTCAGTAATCTCCTCTCTCGGATCGTCGGGGTGGTTCGGGAGGCGGTGATCGGCCGTACATTGGGCGGCGGGGTAGAAGCCGATGTGTATTGGGCCTCTTTTATTCTTCCCGATTTTTTGAATTATCTTCTGGCAGGGGGTGCGCTTTCCATTGTCTTTATTCCGATTTTCTCCGGTTATATCTCCCAAGGAAAAGAAGCCGAAGGATGGGCCTCGTTTTCTTATATTGCGAACACTCTCCTCATTCTTTTGTGTATCTTCGTTCCGTTGTTGTGGATTTTCTTTCCTTTGCTCGCACCGTTGGTCGCCCCTGGATTTACAGAATTACAACAGGCGGAGGTGGTTCGATTGACGAGAATTATTTTGCCTGCGCAGATGTTTCATCTCTTGGGAGGGCTTCTCGCGGCCGCGCAACAAGCCAAAAATAAACATCATTATTCTGCGGCAGCTGGATTGGTCTACGCGTTGGGAATTATCGTTGGCGGCTTGATTTTACAATCTTCCGAAGGGTTTGCATATGGTGTTTTGGGAGGGAGTTTCTTCGGGCCGTTTTTACTGAATCTCTATGGAGCCAAGACGGTTGGACTAAGGTGGTCCTTTGCTCTTTCTTTCAAGCATGCTGACGTACGAAAGTACATTGCCCTCTCTTTTCCGATTATGATTGGTGCGTCGATCATTGTGTGGGACGATTTCTTTTTAAAGCGATATGGTTCGCTACAAGGAGAAGGGGTCGTCTCCTCCCTTCAATATGCCAAAACCCTGATGAAAGTCCCGATGGGTGTGTTTGGTCTTGCCTTTGGAGTTGCCGTCTATCCTTCTTTGGCAGAGATGGTGGCGTCAAAAAATAATCAGGGAGCCTATGAATTACTGATCGTTACAGCGAAACGGGTTTTGTTTCTCGCATTGGGCGCACAGGTGGTTCTCAGCAGTACCGGAAGTGAACTGGCCACCATCATTTATGGAAGTCGTCTTTTGGATGGACAGGCACAGGCAATCGGTCAATGTTTGACTTTTTTGAGTATCGGTTTGTGGGGGTGGTCCATTCAAAATATCTTGGCCCGGGGCTTCTATGCGCGTGAAAATACATGGATACCAACGATTATCGGATCGGTAATGACCGTTTTGACCATTGGCGTATACGCGTATCTTGGGGAGATTTTCGGTATCTTGGGATTGGCTGGGGCATCCGCGATTGCCGTATCCTTGTACGTCTTTATCTTAGAATTCGCCTTGCGCCGTTTTTACAACGTTACGGACAAAGGACTACTGGGGGTATTGATCAAGATGGGGATTTCGGTAGCCATTTGCATTTTGGTCGGGGAATGGCTGAGGGAGATGGCATGGGTGCAAGGTCTTCATATGTATATTCGCGCGATATTCTTGGGTTTGATAACCGGCACGTTGTATCTGGCGTTTATTAACCTATGGAAAATTCCGGAGGTTACGGCCGCGCAATCGGATATTCTCAACAAAGTACGGCGTAAATTAAGACGATAAATCGAGGTGTAGATCGGTCGCAATTAGATGGTTTCCGCTATGCGTGATGATTCGAGAGGACGGAGACGGAGTGGCTCGACGCTATAATCGTCGTTGAATTGAAATATTTCCTCGGCCTCTTCCCGAATCTTCTCGGCCTGCAATTCCGGCGTATTGCATGTTGTTGAAATAAGGATTTCGTCGTCGATACTACAGCAGAAGGTTTATACCGGACACGTCGACGTAAGGTTGATCATCGATAAATCGCTGATCGAACGACTCGGTCCCTCTTCTCTTTCAAAAAATGCGGGGCTAAAGAGAACATCGACCATCGAACGTTTAAAGAGTGTTTGTACCTCTATATTATTGATGAGTTCGTAGAGGGGGAAGATCTCCAAAGCCCGGCGGGACATCTGTTTTTCGACTTGTCGAATGGTCTCTTCGGTTCCCCAATTGCGCTTGACGTCGATACTCAAGATCGAGTAGTTGTTGCGAAAACGTCCCACCTGAAATCCAACGATGAGTCCAAATCGGATGGACGTTCGATCTGAATGCGACCATGCAAAGAGTTGGCGCGCCCAGAGAGCCAGCAAAGCGGAAGAGAATTTACAACCCAATTTATTTTTGATGTTCTTTACATCGATGACTTGCATGCGATGCACATAGACCCGTTGCTTTGATTCTTCTGAAAAGGTTTGCATGGGTTTGTGGGTAAACCATCGTACCAGCATGACGTAGCTGGTATAAAGCTGTAACATCTCGCTCAGAACCGGAGTGTAACGGGGTTTGATAAGCCACCGACTATCGAACGGTTTGCAGTCGATCATCGGAACGATGGTTTCATTGACAATGCGAATACCATCCCAAACGGTGTGATCGAACAATACGCAGATCGTCTGTCGCTGCATATTGATTCGAAAGATGAGTGGTCGTTGTTTTCGATCTTCAATGGCGAAAATGGTGTTGTCGTTCAAGTCGTAAAACTCCACCAACTCTTCCATGCTTAAGTCTGTTCGCCAAACGTACTGCAGTATGTTCAAATCCACATCTCTCTTGAGATTGCTCTGTGGCTTTTCGAGTTCGGCCAAGAGATTTTTCTGCATTTCTTGTAGGGTTTGTGGAAAGTTGTCCGAGCGAGCAAAGCGCATGTGAAAGGAAGAGTACGCTCTTCTTTTGGTTTTAATTGCCCATTTGGCCATATGGAGATCACTGCCGCGAACCATTTTTTTATCCATGCGGTGGATCCAAAAACGAATGGTCATCAACATGAAAATCACCAGCAGATGAATACAGAGTATGGCGGCAAGAATCATGTCTCTCTCCTGTGTCCTAACTTGATTAAGATCAAGTTTATTTTAACAGAAAGAAACGTCGGAGTGAATCACTTTAAAACGGAAATTCATGTTTTTGCGCCGATGGGGGAGACGGTGCCTGCACCACAAATCAGGATGTTTGCCGTTTCATCTCCTTTGGGGCACAGAGAAAAATAAAAAATAAAAAAGTAACACTTTTTCAACGCGGTGGTGGTTCATCAAATGCTTGACAAAAAACGTCTTGCCTTAACGATGGAGAAACAAATGAAGCCCTGTAATCAAACGTTTAAATACAACGCCCACGCAATTATAATCGCTGTGATGGTTAGTACATGTATGGGATGCGCGAGTAAAAATGCGCTGATCAATTATGATCTGTCCTCGGCCGGCACCTTTGTTCAGACTCTTTCTCATGATGGAGAGGAGAGGGAGTTTATTGTATGCGTACCCTCTTCCTATGACGGAAGCACCGAACTTCCGGTCATGTTCAATTTTCACGGATTTGGCGGTACGGCGCAAGATCACATGTATTGGACGGGTATGTGCGACGTAGCAGAAAGAGAAAATTTTATTGCGGTACATCCACAAGGCTCTTTGCTCGGAGGGAGTCCGCACTGGAATTCCGCTCTGCCATCGGCCGATAACAAAAGCTCGGCCGATGATTTTGGATTTGTCGAAGCGATGATCGATGAAATATCCGCAACTTATCGAGTCGATAGCGACAGAGTATATGCGAGCGGTTATTCCAATGGTTCTTTTTTCTCCTACGCACTTGCGTGCTACCGCAGTGACTTAATTGCTGCGGTTGGATCGGTGTCTGGAACGATGGCGGGAATCATGGGAGATTGTCGTCCGTCTCATCCAACGGCGATGATTAATCTTCACGGTACGAATGATGGCGTTGTTCCATATTATGGCAGTTCGGAGTATTCATCTGTCGACGCGGTGATGGAGTATTGGATCGATTACAACGGTACCGACACAACGCCACAGATCAACACTTACAATGATGGTGGCACAACGATTGAACATTACGCGTATACCGGTGGCGAAGGGAACACTGCAGTCGAACATTATCGGATTAATGGTGGAGACCACGTTTGGTTTGAACTCGACTATCAGGGTGCCAGTACGAGTGAACTGATTTGGAATTTTGTCTCCCAGTACGATAAAAATGGTTTGATTGAATCCGCAGAGTAAATGGAGGGCCCTTGAAAAAGGGCCCTTTGAATTTTTACGCGGTGGGTAAATGAAACGGCGACATCGGGAAGTCGCCATTTTTTTGTGAATTACACGGGAAAGAGACGATATGATGGGAACGAGATTCTTTGGCTATGTTGGGAGTATTTCCAATGTATTCGAAACCGTATCGATAACGGTTAATACAACGTCTATAAAAGAAAACAAGGTTGTCAGGATATTATGGAAATCGAGCAAATCTATTGTAAATATGGTCCTATGGTGTACCGGAGGTGTTTGCGGTTGCTCGGAAACCAAGAAGAAGCGCGTGAAGTGATGCAAGATGTGTTTGTGCGTTTGGTTCACAGAAAGAACCAGTTGGATCTCTCAACCCCGTCTTCGCTATTGTATAAAATGGCAACGGACTTGAGTATAAATCGTTTGCGTAAGCGTAAACGAAAACCCGAGACCCAAGACGACGCGTTACTGCACTCGATTGCAACCGACGAAGACATAGAATCCTTGGTGCAAAATCGTTCTTTGTTGGATCGGATCTTTTCGCGTGAACCCAAGTCGACCCGTACGATTGCAGTGCTTCATTACGTCGATAAAATGACCTTAGAAGAGGTTGCCGATATCATGGGCATGTCCGTTTCTGGAATTCGAAAAAGATTGCGTATTTTAAAGCAAAATGGGAAAAACTTTGCGGAGCAGGTAAAATGAGCGAGTACATAAGTGATTTTAAACTCGAACAGTGGCTGCAAGGAGAATTGTCTGCCAAAGAGTCGGAGCGAATAGAGTCTGCGATTCAATCCGATCCCGTCTTGCACAATCGCGTGGAGGAAATGAGGAGGCAAGGACAAGAGCTTCTGGAGCAATATCCGCCGAATGCTTTTCGAAAGGATGTCGAACAAAAATGGAAGAGGCTGGTTGCGCAAGAGGCGCCTCAGGAAACATCACAATGGCTCTTGGGCTCATGGAAGCCCTTTGCAGGCGTACTTGCTGTATGTTTGGCCATTTTTGTCATTGTGCCTCCATTTTTGGGTGAAGAAGAGTCGGGTTCCGGAGGGGACAACTCGTATCGCATCAAAGGGGATGCTGTTCATTTGATGGTGCACTTGGTGGAGAACGACACGCAAAAACAACAGCTTGTTGGTGGGGAACGGGTGCAAGCTGGAGATCGGATACAGCTTAGTATTCGCCAAGCGAAAGGACGAAGCTTCGTTGTCTTTTCTATCGATGGCAGTGGCGTGTTAACGCCTCATTATCCCATAGACGATAAGGCGAAGCGCGAAGAAAAACCATTTTTCTCACTTCCTACATCCTACCAATTGGATGACGCGCCAGCTTTTGAGACCTTTTACTTGGTATCAGCAGAGGAAGAATTGATCAAAAGCGACATATTAGCAAAAGCCAAACAGGCACTAATGTCCTCTTCTTTTCTTCCTTCCTTTCGCGCACTGTTGCCCAAAGCGGTGTTGGTGAATGAAGTTTCGCTCAAGAAGGAAGAGCAATGATTTTGACGCGATATGTGCACCTTTTTTTTGTATTTTTCTTCGGTTTTTGGATTTGTGAGGCGACGGGTGAGGCCAGTCCGAAGAAGGCGTTAATCGTGGGATCGAATTTAGCGCCGGCGCACTTGGAGCGGTTGCGATATACCCAAAACGACGTAGAGAAAGTGGCGGAGGTATTGAACGAACTGGGTGGGGTTGCAGGCCACGATATCGTTTTGCTGCAAGATCCGTCTTACGACGAATTAGAACGTGCATTAGAAGAATTCAATCGAAACATAGAGCCCAATACGCAATTGATCTTTTACTATTCGGGTCATGCAGATTCGCGTGATTTACTGTTGGGGAAAGAAAAATTTCCACTGCAGCGGATTCGAGACTTTTTGGACGATGAACGGGCACAGATACGTTTGGGTATTATCGATGCTTGTCAGTCAGGTGCGCTGGTGCGCCAAAAAGGTGGCAAGATGCTTTTGGGTGTCGATATCCGTTTGAACGTAGAGCCTTCTTTGAATGGTGCCGTACTGATCACATCCAGTTCACTGGGAGAAGCATCGCTGGAGGTAGAGGAACTGGGCGGATCGCTTTTTACGCATTTCTTTATCAGCGGATTGCGCGGGGCGGCCGATGACAATCAAGATGGTTTGGTCACGTTAGAAGAGGCTTTCTCATATGGTTCTCATCAGACTTTAAACCACAGCAGTGTTTCGCGAACGGGTGCCCAGCATCCGACCTTCGAATACAACCTCTCAGGGCAAAGACAGCTGGTGATGAGCGTTTTAAATCAGAA
>JAYYRF010000546.1:0-4365 GCA_036127535.1 Myxococcota bacterium
CAGCCAAATCGACTTCTAAATCAAAGGAGTCCGTCTCGGCGTCACATCCCTCCCACGAGCTTTCGGGCTTTTCCGTACAACCCGTCATCGCTAGGGCACTCACAATCACCATTCGAATATTCATGACACTTCCTCGTAAAAAACATTGGTTTGAACCAATATAGTGTACCGCAGTTTTGAAAATACGATGACGTAAAACCCGGATGAGTCTTTTATTCGTCCTCTAACGATGACGGAACGAAAAATGAAGATGCTCATCGTGACGGATCCACGCTTTGGGTGTCAGTACAGCGCCCGTCTTGCCAACCTTTGGTATAAACGATTGATCGATGATCACAGAAGAGAGAACCAAACCATGCTTGGGCGCTTCTTTTCGAACCGCTACGATTAAATCCCGAATTGCGTCAAAATCAACTTCCATCTTCAGATCCTGCTTGGTTGTTGGACATCGTTTTTTACTGGCCTTCTTGAGAAGGCGTTTGCTCGATATATATTCGGGCTGAATCTCCCATTCCGTTCCGACAACCCGATGGGTTTTGGGGCTGATCGACCAGCAGTATCCCCACAGATTGAATATATGACTGGGAAGTTGGCGCGGCTCTCTGGTCTTTACATGACGCATCGGCGTTAGTATATCCACTTTCATCCCATTCTTGTGTGAAGTGTGCCCCTCGAGTGGCCGACCGTCCGGCCAGCCGATCTCGGCCACAACATAGGTCGTCTTGCTGGTTTTGGACAACGAAGCAAAAGCCGCATGCAGCGTATCGATGACTTTATGGTGCCCATACTGACGACCAATTCCTGATCCGAGCCAGCTGTAGGTTGTATATCCTTTGCCCCACGGCGGCAGTGACTTTGCACCTTTGATGCGCGTCACCGATTTCTTTTTACCCTTATTCCGAATCGTTTTTTGATATGTTTGGGTTTTGCTTCCGGCACTTAAGCCCGCGCGTCCCCAGCCAACCGCAAGACATCCCATTTGAGCCTGTATCCAAAGAATCATCAAGAACATAGTCCCCCCCTTTGAATCCGTTTGACTACGGCCACATAAAAAGGTTTCGTATTAATACACCAAAACCTCTACATCGGGGTGTTGGCATATCACGGACTCGAGTTGCTCTTTGATGCGAACCAATTCCGCACGCGCCAGGGGTTGAACGCTTTTGTCGGCGGGCTGACGCGCAACCGAGTAAATCTGCACCAGGGAAATACGGCCTTTATTCTCCAGTATTGTCAGAATTCGATGACACCACGCGTGAATTTCTTTGGCGGTGGGTGCTTCTTCACCAAAGCGATGAAACATGGCTTGAATAACCAAGGACTGCTGCTGCGATGCCCATTCTATATTCTGCAGAATCTTATCAAAGGGAAATCGTGTTCCGTCCACGCGTTGAAACCACGGTTCCGTACCCGCATCCAATTTTGCCCAAATCACACCCCCAAAGGAAGCAAAGAGGGACAGTGCATCTCGAACGCGCTTCTTGTGAAACAACGTCGCATTTGTCAGCAGTTGAAATTTTACGTCTTGTAAACCAAAACGACGCAGAAGCTCCCCGGTACAAGAGACAGCTTCTGCAAATTGCGCACAAGATGTGGGCTCTCCGTCGCCAGCAAAGGAAACATCGCGAACAATTCGCAACGCAGGAGCCGCGGTATTGAAAGGAGCGATATCCCATAAAACACCGTTCTCTACCCACTCCAAAAGTCGCTGTAACTCTTCTCGAAGAACATCTATGTCAACCCGACGCTCTCCGCCTGCGACCGTACGATCTACCTGACAATACGGACAGGCAAAATTGCAGCTTTTATCGGGATTTAAATTGATTCCGATCGATAGCCCTTTTGCCCTACGAGAGATGACCGCGTACACATAACGGTTTTCGTGAAGGGTTCTGCGGTGATCTTGAAAGTTCAGCTTTTGCATTTTTTCACCCTCTTTAAATCTGTAAGCTTGCAATATGTATCTTTTGGGGATACATGGGAACGCTAAATATCTATCCTCATCTACTGGAGTTACTGTGTTAAATCTTAGCCTATTTGCATTTCTTTTCGCCTGCCAAGAACAAGCCAAAGAGACCATACCGGGAGAATTACCCGAAACCGGAGAAACCTTTGCCATCGTAAATGGAAAAAAACTCACTGAAGGTACCGTTGACTCCATTCTTTCCCGTATTCCGGAGGCCAAGCAAGAAGAGATTCGTAAGAGTGGGGCTGTAGACCAGTTTAAAGATCAGTTGATCACAACAGAGGTTCTCTATCAACAAGCGATCGCAGCGGGACTCCACCAAAAAGAAGAGCACAAGATTGCAATGTCCATGGCGCAACGAGAGGTCTTGGCAACGGCTTTGGTTCAAGTGAAAGTCGAAGAACGCGTAACAGATGAAATGCTGAAGAAAAGCTACGATGAAAAACTCGTGAGCTACCGAAAAAGCGAAGCGGATCTCAGCATGCTTATGGTCGCTGACGAAGCGAAAGCCAATGAGGTAAAAGCGATGATCGACGCCGGTGCTGACTTCGTCGCCATGGTCAAAGAGCATTCCGAAGATCCAAAAGCCAAAGAAAACGGTGGAGCCATGGGCAAGGTGAACACCAAGCAGCTCCCACCCATGCTTTCCGGACCCATCTCGAAAGCCAAGAAAGGAGACGTGGTCGGACCTGTGAATCTCATGGGGAAATTCGCTCTGCTCAAGGTAAATGACCTTGTGGAAAGCATCACCCCCTTCGAAGACGTAAAAGAAAGTCTAAAAGAAGAAGTTCTTCGATCTGAAAGTAAAAAATTCGTAGATGAAGCGCGTAAAGCGGCAGACGTAACAGACTTAAGCAAGGAAAAAGCCGAAGTCAAAGTTGAAGAAGCCGGTGCAGAGAAGAAGACCGAAGAGAAAAAAGCGGACGATAAGAAAGCGGACGATAAGAAGAAAGACTCCCACGATGGGCACAACCATTAATAATTCTTCGGAATAAATCTGCTTTCCGTCACTTTTTGATTCACAACACATTGTGTATCCACCCCTACACATATCCAAGAGAACCATCATGCTACCTACTCTCCTCCTCGGGCTTCTTACAGCTTGTAACGACGCAAACAACAAATCAACGTCTACGGCAAACCCAATAGAAAATACCAACGGAGCGCCGAAGACCATTCTCACGCCCACCCCAAAGGGAGAAAGCGGTCTCACGATGCTCACCAGCTCCACCACCCAGGTCGCCACGTGGAAAGGTGGTGCAATGAAGTACGAAGATTTGACAACGGAGTTGCTCGCTGAGCTCAAAATGAAAGAGGCAAACTATCTCAACGAACGATACAGCTTCGAACGCGGCGCCTTGGAACAAAAAGTGATGGAGGAAATTCTCACTTTGGAATACAAAGAGCGAAATCTTGCCTCTATCGAGGAACTGATCAAAGCCGAAGTGACCGACAAGGCACCGGAACCCACCGAACAAGAACTACGCGATTTTTATGAGGAAGTAAAGTCACAGGCTCGAGGGGCAACGTTCGAGCAGATTCGACCACAATTGGCAATGAGCCTTACGCAGCAAAAATCCCAAGAGTTGATGCAAGCCCTCTTAGGGGATTTGGAAAAGAAGTATGAAGTTAAGTACAATATGCCGTTCCCCGATGCTGCCCGTATCGAGGTAAGCGCAGACGACGACCCCTTTCTCGGAACCGACGGCGCTCCCATCACCATTATCCAATTTGCAGAATTTCAATGCCCCTATTGTGGAAAAGCGGGAGAATCCGTCGATCAGGTTCTCAAAGAATATGAAGGAAAGGTTAAGATGGTCTATCGCGACTTTCCTCTCTCCTTCCACGCAGATGCCACACCGGCCGCAATTGCTGCAAACTGTGCGGGAGAGCAAGGAAAGTATTGGGAAATGTATCGCCTCTTGATGGGTAACCAACGCGAACTAAAAGAGAAGCATCTGACCGGCCACGCTGAAGCGTTGAAGCTCGACTTGGACAAATGGAATACTTGCCGCAAGGACCCAAAGCAAGCGGCGGAAGTTCAAAAAGACTTTGAAGATGGACAACGTGTTGGGGTTACCGGCACCCCCGCCTTCTTCATCAATGGAATCATGCTCGCGGGTGCGGTTCCCTTCGAGCAATTCAAAGAAATCATAGATCGCGAATTGAGTAACTAATGCTTCACATCACGGTGCGAGAGCCCTGTGAAGCCAAAGAACTCGTTTCCCATCATCTATCTCCTGAAAACGTAGACGCCGTCTTTGACGCCGGCCTCGTTTGGGTAAGCAACGCGCGTGTATCCGACCCCAAAAAGGCGTTGGCGACGGGTACGGTATTGAAACTCCGCATTCCCGAAGAGGTGTACAATCACAAGGGTATATTGGTGATCAACAAGCCGT
>JAYYRF010000547.1:0-3102 GCA_036127535.1 Myxococcota bacterium
TTGATGAATTCGTCTTCGTACAGCGCTTGTTCGATACTCAACCAGTTTAGGTGATCCACTTCCGAGCGGATATGGCCGTTTTTGAAGCCATAGTGGTATAAGGTGGTGCCCGGCATGAGAGATATATATTTGAAGCGGGTAATGTGATTGTTCTCTTCGGCCCAGGTGCACATGTGATCCAACGACTCTTCGGTTTCCGCCGGGAGACCGACAATCGTCAATCCACCAAAACGAACGCCAGCCTCTTCGATGGTGCGTTGGGCACGTATCGTAATGTTTTCGGTGTTGCCCTTTCGCGCTTCCTTGAGAACTTCCTTACCGAGTGATTCCACGCCGAACAGTGCGATGTCACATCCCGCCTCTTCCATCGCTTCGGCGCGTTCTTTGTCCATGTCCGCGCAGCGAGTGAGACACGTCCATCGGATGTCGTGATCTTTGATCACATCCAAAATCGCTCGTGTTTGCTTTTTATGAGAGGTGAAGGTGAGATCGACGAAGAAGATGAATTCAATGTCGTGTTCCGCTTTGAGCGTCGCCAATTCTTCGTCGAGCTTTTCCGGAGACTTGGCGCGTTCTTGTGGTGTCGTACGGTAGCAAAAAGAGCAGTCCATTTTACAGCCACGACTGTAGGAAGATATGATTTGTGGCTGAAGTCCTCTCTCGGTTTGGGCTTGTGGCCACAGGTTGAGGTTCATCTTCGGTAAGGCGTCGAGATCCATCATTTGGCCACGCGCCGGTGTTGCGTGAGAGCCGTGCGGCCTACCGCGGTTGTCCGTTTTTCGGAAGAATATCCCGCGGACGTTTTTGAGATGTTCAATGCTTTTGTGTGTTACACCATTGCGATTGGTTCGCCAGCGACCTTCTGTGTAGGTTTGCATGAGCTCTAAAATCGTGATTTCACCCTCCGATATGACGGCGATATCGCATTCGGTATGCTCCATGAAAATATGTGGAACGGACGTAACCAAGGAACCACCGCAAATGATGGGCATGCTCGGTCGCTCTGCCTTGATCAACTCCATGAGGTTCTTGACCCAAGGAAAGTTATCCTCAAAGGTACATATACCCAGCACGTCCGTATCGTAAATAATCTGATCATACGCAGCTCGCATCGGATCCGGAGAGTAGCGAACATCGACGATCTTAACGGGATATCCGGCATTGAACAGAACGGTAGATATATAGGACGCACCCTCGTATGGAGCGGTTAAGAAGAATTCCCATCCGCGTGGCATCGAGAAGGGAGACGGTCCGACCACGATCGTAAAACGGGGCTTGTTTGCGTCGGTCGCAACGGGTGTACGATCTTGCTCTCGCATGCGCTCTCGGTAGAGCGTATCGATATCTTGATTCGCATTCGCATACAGACGAGGGTCTAAAGAAGGAGAATAAGGCATCTTTATCACTCTCTTAAAAAGTCAGTAATAAGATAACACATTATCCATCGGTTTGTACATGTTTCTTTACGTCCGTGAGTGGTTCTGAGCACGAATCAACGTCTATTTAAGATTCCTGTTACACATCCCAACCCGCCGCCGCACTGTCGGTACGCCGCGATGGCCGCGGTTGCGATCTCGATGCCTTGCGTACGCAGATGGGAGATGGTTTTGGGTGCATCCTTTGGCAGCAAAAGTCGGTTGGGGGCGATACATACCCAATTAAAAGATCGCTGGTTCCGTATCTCTTTTTCCGCCAGTATCTCCACGATTTCTAACCCGGCTCGTTCCAGTATGCTTCGGTTTTTTGCGCTGCATTGCGACGTCCAAATTCCGACTTTGTAGGGTGCAATGAAATTGACGAGTCCCAAGAGATGTTGAATGTGTTCGGGCAAGGTGAGCGAGAAAAATTCGGTCTCCGGATACAGGTGCTGCAACTGCTCCAACGCTTTGGCGTTGCTCCGATTCCCGATGCCAAAAAGAGCTTTTTTCGGGGTTATCCAAAGCAGGTCGGCTCCCTCAAATAGAGCATCTTTGTGAATGCTACCGATGATGGGGGCGTGTTTTTGTGCCAAGATCTCCTGCATGAGCCGCTCTTCTCCGCGTCGTTCTCGCGATGCGGGTCGCCCCAATACAATACCGTTGGGTGTGCTGTTGTAGAGATCGCGTTGAAAGATCCAATTCGGGGTCGCTTGTGGGTGCTCGCATCTATGAACCGTAATTCCCAATTTTTCGTAGGTCTCCGCGAGTTGCAGATACTCCGACCGCAGTTTTTCGAAAGACGGCTTTTCGAGTAACAGCTTGGCATCGATGTCGTGGATGTCACTGTACACATCTCCTGGTTGTGCCAGCAAAACCTCTTTGAGGGGAGCGCCGTCGGATACGATACACCAGTTTTGCCACAAGGATCCCAGGTCGCTTTTCCAGTTGACGTCTCTGTATTGAAATCTGCGTCCACCAAAAGTGGCGGGTCGATCGTTATGCTTCACGCAATTGCTCCATGTAGTATTGTATATCTTTTTGGGCACAGCGCTGGGTGATAATTTCCTTCTTGGCAAACCACCGTTGCGATCGCGGCGGACAGGTGGCCATCACCAAGGGGAGATCGCTGATCGGACGGATGGATTCATCGGAAACGTGCAGCCACTCCCACAGCGATTGGATCGCTTGTGAAGAATTGTCGAGCAGATCTTCAAACCAAATCGAGTGGTAAGCATCCGCGTAATGCCGATCTCGAAGTGTGTAATGATGGGCTTGGCACCATTGAAAGGCACAGACCTCGTGAAGTGGTGCCGTTTGCACGCGCGACCAATTCGGTGGCAAGTCGTATTTCCACAATTTGGGGGGAATCGCTGGGTGATCGATGGCGACGGTGTCGATCCAGTGGGCGTGGAAGCCGCGTGGATATGCCCAGCCATCCATCAAACCGTTAATCGCATGCTCGGCTCTGCGCTTGAGATGCAAAATTTTGAGGGTCTGCTGTTGAAAGAAGTCTCGAAAAAATGGAATTCGATATGCGTTCGAAGGCGTTTTGATCACCAGCGGCTTGGTTTGAAGATCGGCAACGCTTGCGATTTTCCACGGTGCGATCAGAACGAAAGGGGGTTCTTCGATGATGTTTTGCGGCGCGTGCAGGGTGTCGAGGTCAGGGAAATGTTGGGTGATG
>JAYYRF010000548.1:0-29071 GCA_036127535.1 Myxococcota bacterium
CACGAGAAAGCACGCTCCACAGATGGGGATTGTTTACTTCGAACACAGCCCATTCTGTATCTCTTCGAACTTGCTCAATAACGAGGTTTAAAATCCGTCTGGAATTGATAAAACGGAAGACCGGATCAAGAGACAGGGTTCTGGCACCAAATACAGTTATTCCCCGAGATTTTTGTAGAATAATCGGATTAATACTGTGTTCTATATACTCTTGACTCTCTTCCCAGTGAAGTTCTACATCCAAATGTGTGACACCATATAAAATTACATTTGCTGGCGGCCATTGGATCCCAAGAGGTGGATGTGATTTTTCGACTCGAACGTACATTCCAGCGATCAGAGCTCCTGATGGGAATAACTCATCGCCGTTCCACAACCACGGATAATAAATCGCTCCATACGAAGCAAAATTTAGATTTCTATCTCTAAACTGACGAATCCAGTCAATCAAGAGCTGTTCGTGCAGCTGTCGAGGCGCATCCATGATCAAAAATCGATTGTTCATCTCAAAACAGTGCCGCAGGAAAAAAGAATACAATGCTTCACAGTCTGCAAAGATCCTTCCCTTTTTTGTTATTTCCGTTGGGAGATATGCAGCAATCGGAATGTACAACAATGCGATATCTTCTTCATTACGGAGATGAGACCAAAAGTTTTGTAATGTATCTTCCAATGCCAGTGGCGTTATCAAATCTGCTTTATTCTCAATACAAACACCAAATATCTCCAACTCAATTCCGCCATTTTGGAAATACTTTTTTACGGCATTTTTTGTAATCTGATCGAACAGATGGTAGTGCTCATCTTGCTCAAATGAAAAATAATTTTTAACCTTGAGCTGGATAAAACCTCCCTTTTCTTTCCCCTCAGCCCAATTATTAGGCTCTAGAAACGAGATGATTGCAGTAAGATCACTTCTTACGACACCATAAAAATCGGCTGAAACATGATTGTGTTGTACTACAATTCCGGAAGGCATGTGCGTTTTCCTTAAAAACATTCAGAAAGAAAGCCTTGCAAACGCAAGGCAATTTTACTACTTTGAAGTGTTAATTCGATCATTGATGCGAGAGATTTCTTTTACCCATAAATGACGTTCTTTATGTGAAAGACATAAGATATCTTCTTTGGGCCAATGAAAATGGTACGCTATAAAAGCTACCTCCTTGAAGACATTTTCCAAGGGGTAGCTAACTATTCCCCCAGGCGACCAAACTCCTTTTCGAAGGTTGCGCCACATTCGGGACAATTAACGCGTACAGTCGCTTCATCTTCGTTGATACGATTATACATCTCTTCAAGGAAACGGAGATCACTGGCAAACATATTTTCAATGATCCCCGTATTGATATCCTTGAGAGTACCGAGCTGGGTAATTACTCGACTGAGAAGCACAATGATAAGATATGCACGATTTCGCTGAACACGTAAATCATTCAGAGGGACAATCTCATCTTTGGCATTTGCAAGTCGCATGACACCATTGCGATGAAGAATACCATCTTTGTCAACGTACCCTCTCGGGAGAATAAATTCATACTCGGTCTTCAATTCCATTTTACGCTCGCTCTACTTTCTCTACAGCAAGTTCAATCTTTTCGATTGCCATTGCGGATGAATCTGAATCAAGCTCGGGTACATTCCACTTGCATGGCCATGCTTCATAGAAGTTGTATCGCGCTACTTCGCTTGTTCCGTCTTGGTCGAGGATGATTACAGAACCCGCACGACGGTCAATTTTTCCGTCTTCGATGTTCTTACGCCACTGCCAGAGATCGTCTGTAGCAGTATATCCACGCTCAAGAGCGATGTTTGCATAAGTAGTACGACCTGGCTTCTTACGAACGACCATATCGTTACCTTGCTTGAATTCAACGATTTCAGTTTCTGAATCCATTCCGGAAACAGACTTAAATCCGCCGACGATGATTTTGTTGTCATTGATGACCCCTTGGATCTCCAAGAGGAAGTGATATGCGCCAAAAAGTTCTTCTGTTGGCATTGTTTACTCCAGTTGTAGCGCCTGTGACACGGCGGAAGGTGCCGCAGGCTTGTTGGTTAATTCGTCAGAGGATTACTCTTCGATAAGGGCTCCACCATCCCACTGACCAATAGAGAAGATGACAAATTCTGCAGGTTTTACAGGGCAGATACCAATTTGAACGTTTACCTGACCAGCGTCGATGAGGTAGCGAGGATTGGTTTCTGTGTCACACTTTACGTAGAATGCTTCGTCTGCGGTTGCACCGAAGAGAGCTCCGGAGCGCCAGACACGCATGAGATATGAGCGAACGTCGCGGGTAAGCTTCTTCCAAAGAGTCTGATCGTTTGGCTCAAAGACCGCCCACTGAGATCCGAGGAGAATGGACTGCTCAACCATGATGAAGAGACGACGAACATTGATGTATTTCCATGAAGGATCGCTCTTGGTTCCGAGGGTTCTTGCGCCCCAAACACGGATGCCGCGATCTTTGAATTCACGGATACAGTTGATGCCTCGATCGTTGTACTGACCTTGCTCGAGTCGGTTGATGGACTGAGAAATACCAGTAATGCCCATCACAACTTCGTTTGCAGGTGCTTTGTGAACGCCACGCTCGGTGTCGACACGTGCGATAATTCCACAAATGTGTCCGCTGGGTGGAACGAAAACTTCATTCTTTTCTGTCTTCTGAAGCTTGCGACGGTTGGCTCCGGATACTGTGATGTGATCTTGGTTCGCGGTGAACCAAGATGGCTTGGTTACTTTGAGCCAGGGCACATAAATCGCACCGTATCCTTTTGCGGAAGCGGGGATATCCATGTCGCCGGAACTAACGATGGGTCCATCGAGGATCGCAAAACGATCCTTACGTGTTTCACAATGCTCGAGAAGCTCACGCTGCTGATTGGAACTCAAACCGGGCGCCGCCATCAAAGCCATGTCTTCGATGTCGTCGAACGCGTATAAACCGATCTTGTCTGCTTGGTTTTCGCGGATGGAGCAATCTGTATTGCTAACACCCATCAAGTAGACATAGGCTTTTCCGCCACCGTTATCGTAGAATCCGTTTACAGAGGTCACGAGATTAAATACGGAAGGCTGGCTCAGGAATGCAGAGAATTCCTTCTTGAGATCGTCGTTGCTGCTTACCGCCTCGAAGATCGCATCGACGGCATCATCTGGATCTTCGATGTCTTCACCCAAGAGCTCTTGGGTAGAACGAGTGTCATAAAGATACTGTGCGAAGAAACCTTGCAACCAACGGAAAAATTCACCTTTGTTGGTTACAGAGTAAGGAGGAATACTGTACTCTGACTGCAAAGATGTTTCCTCTGCACCTTCGAAAGACAATCCATATGCCTCGAAGACTTCAGAAGCGCTTTTTGGAGAAGCAACCAATTCGAATGTGCTTTGCAAGCTAGATAGAAGCTCATTTACTGCCGCGTCATCGTCAGACAGAACTTTTCCGTCTACCGCGAGAACATCCGCAGATGCTGTAACTGTCTTACCCTTGAAGCTGACGCTGATATCTTTTCCTTCTTTCTTGATGGTCGCTCCGCCTTTGCCACCGAGCTTGACACCATGCAGATTCAGGTACTTTCCGAGATCTTTGACGTCGGACGCTTTTCGCTTGAAGGTATCTCGAAGCGTTGCGGTTGCTTCTGCCGCATCTCCCTTGATGTTACCTGACTTGTCGACCAAAGCGGGAAGAACTTTTCCGGTAATCTGCTTCGAGCCATCATTACCAGTAATGGCAATCGCATCGGTTGGTGGTGAGAAAGGGAAGAGACCCATAAAGCCTGGGATACTTGTAGCAACCGAAGCAATGGGCTTTGCTCCACTATCGACTTCGCGTATGTAAACGCCTGGTGTTGAATAATCCATACTGAATGCTCCTTGTGTTGTGTATTATTTAGCAGGAAATTTAAGTTAGCAATGTAAAAATAGAATTTCTAATTAATTGTGATAGATTCTCTTATATAGCCATGCGTGAACGTGCAAAAAAAAAATCCAGTTCGGAATTTTAAATGAAAAAATATCGAGAATGCATGCGCTATTCTGTGTCTCGCTTTAAGCGATGTCGATCCATTCCCTCAGGTTTGATCTTCGATTTTGCTGGACGTCCCAAAGACGGGCGACCGTTATTTCTTTGATCATCTGATCTCCCCATCGGATCCATAGAACCCGCTCTCGGCATATTAATGGTTGTTCCACCAGGTGCGTGTATCAAAGGACCATCGAGAGCGATCCGAGCGCGATAGGTCAAGAATGGACGATATTTAGACTCATGCAAAGAAAAGAGGTTGATGGCATCCCCGCACGTGAGATCATCGACCATCGAAATCGAAACTTTTTCCAGAATCAGATCATCATCATCAACGGGAAGATCTTCGTCATATGGTCGTCCCAGGCTGTCGACTTCGCGACCGTCGGGAAGAATAAATTTACGAGGTCTGTATATCAGATGCGTTGCTTCGTTTAGCAAGAGCATCAGCCATCCCAAGAGCTTTTCAGCTTCGGAACGGAATTTGCCGTGAACCATGACAAGGTAAAAGAGGTCGACCATGAGCGGTGGTCGATGATAGTAAACATTTCCGGTAACCGCTGGATCGTCTTTCATAAAGACCGGGGCTTGTCTCCATCTTTTTTGATTTTGAAGATTCGGGTTGTGCGCCAATCGATACATGTAGACAAAAACAACCTTTTCGTTGCGATCCATCGGTTCGTATTTCAGGTCTTCTTCGATTCGGGGAGGAGCTTCGTCTCCATTGTAATGGGTCCAACCATCCATAATAAACTTTTGAATGCTTTCCGTTACCTCTCCAATCACATTTCGACCGGACATGAAAGAAGCACCCGGCTGCAAGATCGCGCTCTTTGACATTTATCGTTTTCCTCGAAAAATTTCTCTATTGAATGAGAAGTCTAATTTACGATTCAGAAAAATCAAATCCCAATTTTTTTTGTTTCGAAATGCGCAATCTCTTCGCCCAACTTTCAACGGTCGGTCTCTCCACCGTTGATGCTCGTAGATGGAGCTGCATCGGTCTCATTTTTTTGATTTTTTTGTCTGTTTTTAAATACTCAGAGATCGTTGTGTCTCTTTTGACCTGCTCGCGATGAACCAACTCGGCTTTGGGAAGCTTCTTTCGAACAGAATATCCGGGATCCAAGCTTCTGGGATTTTTAACGATCCGCTTCAACAAGGGAGCGTTCGGGGCAGGCTCAATCTTTTTTCTGTATTTTTTTACCCCATAAACGATCCGCTTCGAGCGCTCACTTACCCGTAAAATCTGCTCTTTTTCTTCTAAGCGACGCTTTACGAGTTCCTCTACCTTCGTTTCAGCGTGCAGGCGATCTCCAAGTATGTAGACATCTAGACGATTTAGTGCTTTCATAAACGATGGGTCTCCATGACGAATGGAATAATAGAGATTATTTTATCACTAAGCCCTGAACTACTTTAGTAAAAGTACCCTTAAGTACCCAAAAGGACAATCAAAATCATGCGGTCTTCAGAAAAGAAACCTGCCGGAACCGATCGACAAGTCAAAACGATTCGCGGAAAAGGAAAGCGTGCTGGTGATGCGGACAGCAAAAGACTACAGAAGATCGCAAAACAGATTGGTAATGATGTTCTAACCAAACACCTAAACCAAAAAGGTTCGCAAAGAGACGAGATTTTGGCCTTCATCTGCTCTCGCCTTAAGACCATTCATGGCGTGCAAGCAAAAGAGAAACACGAGCTTAAGAATGAACGCAGTTGGTATAAAGAAGTAGCGAAGGGGGTGGACGGCTACCATCTTCCGGATCCAACCCGATGGCACGAGAGTGCCCGGCTCTTTCAAAAAGCCGGACAAGCGATTTGCAATGGTCACCTCGGTAAAGGGGTACAGCTTTTGGAAAAAGCACTGGAGCAGGAAAGAGCGACCTATGACTCCGTTCCCAAAATGGTTAAAGTCAAGCTTGATGCGCACGAGAAACAGTCTAACAATGCTCCAGCATCCACCCAAAAAGTTACGGCCAACGAATTTTGTCCCTCTGTCACACAGCCAAAGGAAATGTACTACGCAGATCGGATTCTCAATGTGCGTGCCAACGCGAAACCCACACCTCCCATGCCGTACTGGTGGCTGCAAACCGGAGATGAGCTCGAAGAGGAGGAAGAAGAAGAAGAGGAAGAAGAATGAGCATCACCTTACCCTTTCTCGAGAGGCTCATCTCGTATAAGTCCGTCAGCAAGGAACCCATCGTACCTCTTGCAAGCTACCTCGCGGAGCACGCAGAATCTCTTGGGTTCGATGTCTCCCTATACGAAAGCCAACCGGGCAAAGTCAATGTCGTAGCACACCTAGGCCCTCGGGACGAGGGAGGACTTGCCCTTTGCGGTCACATGGATGTGGTTCCCGTAAAAAATCAAACGTGGAGTCGCGATCCTTTCGTACTTTACAAAGATGGGGACTTGGCATATGGACGGGGAACGTGCGATATGAAGGGATTCATTGCCGCAGTCTACTCCGCGCTACAACGCATCAACCCGTCTCAGATGAAAAAAGGACTCTCTCTGGTGTGGACACACGACGAGGAAATCGGCTGTGTAGGTGCCCAAAAACTTTGTGAAACGCTCCAAAAAAACGAAGTATCCCTGCCCCAATCCATGTTAATCGGAGAGCCAACATCTTCGAATATTTGTCGAATGCACGGTGGACACAGTACACTCGAGATATCTTTTCGCGGAGAACCCGCACACAGCTCAAAACCACATTTGGGTCGTTCTGCTATATCGGCGGCTGTGCAAGCGATACGCAAAATCGAAGAGATACAACTTCTTTTTGCCCATCAACCATGTCCACACCCAGAAATGCAGGAGTGCTGTTCTTTAATTCATGTAGCACAGATTCGGGGTGGCGAAGCCATTAATATCGTTCCAGAACACTGCTCGATTCTCGTTGGCATTCGTCCCATGCCCGGAGCAGAATTTAGTTCGATCATGGAACAAATCGACCACGCTCTTCATTCGATTTCGATGCAAACCAAAGTGCACATAGAAAAGACTCTTCTGCAACATGCGCCAGCTCTTCTCACCCCTGATCACACCCTCTTGGCGGCGTCTTTAAAGACACTACACCCCACAGCACAGTCCATCGGTGTACCTTTCGCCACCGATGGTGGATGTTTTCAAGAAATTGGATGTTTGCCCATCGTTTTTGGCCCTGGCTCGATAAACCAAGCCCACAAGGCAGACGAATTTATCTCCATAAAAGAGCTTTTATCGTATGAAGAGCTTCTCTATAAGCTGATTTACAAATGGTGCTTATAACAAAAAAAGCGTATGATATATAAAACCACACCGTGAAGGAGAAGGCATGAGAAGAAAAAGAAAGGTCATCGGCGAAGCCACTGGTAAACGACTTTCCAACCGCTCCCTGCAAAGCAAACGGGTTGGATACGGAGAAGTATACAGTGGAGGTCTCGCAAACGAGGCTCTCAGCGCATTGGGCGCTCGTGCGATGACGGTTGATAGTGAAATTATTGTCGATACTGGCTTCGATCCAAATCGCGCAGAAGATCAAGCCCTATATGCCCACGAGATGTATCACCAAGAGCACTCCGGTGGTGTCGCAGGTTCATCCATGCGTGATGCAGAAGAGATCAGCGCGAGAGCCGTTGAATCTATGGTCTTTCACCGCGCCAAAAATGGGGAGTCCAATCCCATACCCAGAAAAGCCTCTGACATTCTCAAAAAAGATACTGATTCTGCATCAAAGGCCGGTGGAATGCCCGAACCGCAGTCAAAGGCCAGCGAAACTCCTTCTGCAGACCAGGGGTATAAGATCTTGAAAAGCCAAGGCTCTAGCCACGAAGATATCGTCTTAAAACTTACCTATAAAGTAATTGACGAATTAGAGAGAAAGAGCTTAGAAGGAGTAGAGAGATCAGGACATATTAAAGGCTACCTGGAATAACCTTTACCCATAGCGAGCAAAACATAGAGTGAGCACCATATTTCAAGAACTAGCTCGTCGATTAAGACGAACCGATTTACTCTTACTTCGGGCGGTTCGCCGCCAACGTGCCAGACCAGCCATTCGGGCAAAGGGTCAGTTTTGGGGCTCCGTGATCACGGATGATGAAGTAGATTCTTTGCTCCGATCACACGGTGAAATCGATTACGATACGACCATTGATGGATTGGATGACGCGATCGCAGCGTCGGCTGCCCTAAGAGACGATTCCAACGGTCGTTTTGCCCGTCTTCGACGCGCATTTGATTTAGACGGTGACGATGCAGACTTAAATCTTCTCGCTTTGGCGCCAGAGATCAGTGCTGGATACGGAAAGATCTTTGCGTATCTAAACGACAACCTCAACCAAGCCTATCTTACCGTTGATCTGGCCACGAGGGTTTTGCGAACATCTCGCACCAAACGTTTGGCGCTGCAAGCACGACTCATGAGCTCGGCCCCTCTGATACGCAACCGTCTCTTACTTTTAAATCCACCGGATGGAGCGGAAACCCATACTTCTCGACGGGTTCACCCCAGTACTCGATTACTGCGATGGCTCTTAGAGGAAGAAGAATTACCTCCCGGTATTGGATTTAAGCCGCTCGATACACAGGGCACTCCTCTGATTCCAAAGAAAACCATTGAACGTATCGAATTGCTTTCGAATTCACTCAAAAACCCGGTAACGGTTGCGATCATTGGTGGAACGGTCGGCGCCAGAGAAGGAGTTGCCATTTACATCGCCAAAATGGCAAACCGACCACTTGCGCGTATCGATTTAGAAAGGTGCAAACAGTATTTAGAACAGCCTTGGGATTTAATGAGAGAATTGCGTATTAGCAATGCTCTTCCGTATGTCATCAATATTGTATCCTCGCAAGAAGACCCCGCAATGAAACTGCAGGTGATGCAACTGGGAGCAGCATTGGCCACCCTACCATACGCGGTACTCGTCGGCGGAGCAGACCGGCGAGCCTTAAGTGCCCTACTGGGTCAAGATCGACCAAGCTTGACGGTAAAAGTCGGTCGAACCTCTCTGGATGAGAGAATGGAAGCATGGAAAGCTGAGTTTGACAAAAGAAATTGGAGTATCCAAAAAGCGGAAAACATTGCAGAACGATTCTACTCCGTCGGCGGAACCACTATCGATCGGATTATCGAGCGTTCTCAAGCGGAATGCGGTGGAGAAGAACCCGATGAAGAAGCACTTTGGGCAGCCGCTCGTGAGTGCAGTAGACCGGAGTTCCAAGGTCTCGCACTACACGTCATACCTCGCTACAAGTGGGATGATCTGATTCTTCCCCCCAAGGTTAAGCAACAACTCGAACACCTCGTCAAATATCTCGGTCAGCAAGAGAACGTCTTTCACCGCTGGGGTGCAAGCAAAGTTCGATCCCGCGGCTATGGTATTAAAGCTCTCTTTAGTGGTGGTCCCGGAACCGGGAAAACAATGGCGGCTGAGGTCATCGCCGGTACACTGGGATTGGATATGTTTCGCGTTGATCTATCCAGCGTCGTTAGTCGATGGGTAGGTGAGACGGAAAAAAACCTTCGTGAAATCTTTGATGCCGCTGAAGGGGGTACCGCAGTGCTTCTCTTCGACGAAGCGGACTCTCTCTTCGGCTCTCGAGGAGAGGTCAAGCAGGCGCAAGATCGCTTTGCGAACCAAGAAGTTAGTTTCCTGTTACAGCGTCTTGAAGTATTTGAAGGATGTGCGATTCTCACCACCAATTTCCAAGAGAATATCGACGAAGCCTTTCTTCGTCGATTTGGAGCCGTTATCGAATTCCCCATGCCCTCCCCCGCAGAAAGAATCAAATTATGGAGTAGGGCGATTCCTACAGGAGCGCCAAAGGATCCGGATCTCGATATTCCGAAACTGGCTCGACAATTTAATATTGCCGGCGGTAACATCATCAATGCAGCGATAAACGGCTGTATTATTGCGTCCTACCGCAAGGAGCGAGTCGCGATGCGTCATATCGTAGAAGCAATCGCGCGGGAACTGATTAAAATGGGCAAACAGGTAAGCCCCGTGCATTTTGGAGAATATTACGAATTTGTGAAGGGTCTGTAGTCTAAACCTTAATCAATTACAAGAAGCGGTTTGGCCTCCAGACTTGAGCGTGCACGAGACGGTGCGCTGCCCACCCTGTACGGTGGCCATAGATCCAGACGGACTAAATTTCAACGTGCACTTTTGAGCTGGAACATTGGGAAAAACAGCCTTGCCGCCACTAACACGCTGGCGCGCATTGGTACACCCAGTCAAGGACACCCGCGTTGCAGCGGCTCCAGACACCTTGATCGTAAGGGTTCCGCCCTTTGGTGCGGCCGGAGCAACCTTTTTGGGCGCTGTCGTCGCCCTTGGCGTTGATTTCCGCTTCTTTTTCTTCTTCTTTTTGGTTACAACAGGCTCATCTTCGTAATCTTCTTCATCCTCTTCATCATCAAAGGTGGGTGGTGTAATCGGTTTTTGAACGACTTCACCTTTGTTCGGTGCGGGTTCTTCCTTTGAACCGGTCAGCTGAAAAATCACAATGAGTAAGACCGCTAAGAGCAAAACGAAAACGCCCAATAGGATGAACCAAATACGATTGCTGGTCATTTGTGGAGGAGCGCCTGCCCCTGCCATGTTGGGAATATTATTGTTTACGTTGTTTATGTTGGCACCACTCGAAGAGATATTCCCTCCTCCGGAGCCGATCCCACCGGGGCCAATCCCACCGGTACCGATCCCACCGGAACTGATACCTCCGGAACTGATGCCACCGGGGCCGATCCCACCACCGGCACTGGGAAAGCCTCCCGCACTGGGGAAACCACCACTTTGAGATTGAGAGAAGTTTCCACCCGGAGGTGCACCAAAATTCCCACCCGGAGGTGGACCAAAATTTCCACCCGGAGGTGGACCAAAATTCCCACCCGGAGGTGGACCAAAATTTCCACCCGGAGGTGGACCAAAGTTTCCACTTTGGGTGCCCATGTTCGCTGCTGGATCGGTATTTTGTTGTGGAGCAGAAATTGAAAAGAACTGCGTTGCTCCAGCATCATCTTCCTTTGTATCAGGATTACCACCAACCGGAACGTACTCGAGCATTCCATCATCACTGGGTGATTTTGGCGCATCGCCCATAGAGCGAGAAGCAGATCCGCCAACGGGTGGGCGCTTGGGTCTATCCGACATAAAATCTCCTGTTTGTTGATAATTATTAAAGGATGATACGTTATTTTTTCTTACACTTTCAACATTACCATTTTTAGTTATAGCCCGTTTTCGTAGAAACTCATCTGTTCCTTGCAAGAGGTTTTTATTTTTTATTAGACCGGACATCATCTCATCAAAACATTCTATACTCGAAACTTGTGAGAAGTAGTACTGTGCAAATTCTCGAATATAAGTCCCAAAATTACCGGAAACCTGCTTTCGGAGTTCGACCAATAACTCTTGTCCTGTCTGATATCGTTCACTGGGACTGTGTCGTAGCAACCTTGCGATGCTCTTACCTATCGTCGGGAGTTCTTTGGTTAAGCGTACTTCATCAAAATTAAATTTTCCCGCAGAAATATCACCGAATATCGCCGCGATCGGATCGGATGCCTCTGTCGGTACGCGATATGCCGGCTCTCCCCGCAAAAGTTCGTACAAAATTAACCCAACAGCAAAAAGATCCGTCCGATGATCCACCTTCTGTTTTAAGACTTGCTCCGGAGACATATATATGGGTGTTCCACGCACGTTGGCTGTACCTTCCAAATCAAAGTCTGCGTTTTCAACGCCTGCGAGACCAAAATCTAAAATTTTGAGATCTCCTCTTTCCGTTAAAATTACGTTGGCAGGCTTCATATCCTGATGCACGAGATTCAGCGGAAGTCCATTTTCTCCGGGCGTAGTATAGGCTTGGTACAACGCATCAGCCAGTTCGCAACCGATTTCTACGGCTGTATCAACAAAGATCCGGTCGTTTTTTTCATTGAGCGTGTCGATAATCTCTCGTAAATCGACACCGTGGACATACTCCATCACAACCGCATTCTCACTTTCTAAATACTCAAAATCACGAATAATACAACGATGCTTTATTTGATTCAGAAGCTCAAACTCACGCCTCAATAAAGAAACCGCTTCTGTATCTGCACTGGAATTGAGTTTTTTAATCGCAACGACGCGCGCATCAGATTTTCGCAAGCCAGGAACCACTCCGTTTGCGAGGTACACCGTTCCAAAAACACCTGATCCTATTTCCTTGAGAAGAGTGTATTGTGCAATCTTTCTAACCAAGAATCTTTCCCTCTCTTACTGAGGCGGCGGTTTCAAACGACCAATAAGGGTTCTTCGGACATTAAACGTTGCGGCACCGATAATTGTCAGTATCAACAACAGTCCAATCGAATTCATCAAAATTACAAAGACGTACCGATACGGTCTTGGATTTGTCCAGCCCGCATCGGTTGTTGCACCATGCGGTGCATCGATCCAAGCATTGGGGTACAACTCAATTTC
Organism: Myxococcota bacterium; assembly: GCA_036127535.1. GTDB lineage: Bacteria > Myxococcota_A > UBA796 > UBA796 > UBA796. The sequence continues at coordinate 12,497 of JAYYRF010000548.1, forward strand.
TGCCGCGGCACTTGTTAGGGTTTTAATTTGTATTTTACTTTTGAACGGTTCTCGAACCCATGTCGGTGATACTTTGTATCGAACCTCAAACCACTTGTATCGTAACGCTGCTGCACTTTGGAAGGCTTTGGCGAGACCTTTTTGACTTTTTGAAACGAAGGTTTGGCCTCCACCCACGTTTGCTATCCACTCCAAACTGACATTATCGATTCCATCATCTTCTAAATCTCCATCGATTCTTCGACTCAAATTGCGACCGCATAAAGCTTTGGCTTCCACATTTGATAAATTATTCGGCAGTCGCACTTTTTTTCGTATCTTCGACCCCAAACCAACCGTAAAGATACGCGGACGAAGAAGAATACTTTTATCCGATGAACGACTTTGATTAATCACTTCGAGCAATCGCTTGAGACGCGGAGCGTTGGTTCTACATTTATCCGACCCTTGTTCATTGTTGAAACCGTCCGTCAAGACCAAGACCGTTGGAGAAGCTTCTACCGTTTGCAAGAATTTTTTGATCTTTCGATTCTTTTCGATTTCTTCAATCCCGAACGCTATGGAATCATACAAATGGGTATATCCGCTGCCCGCTTCCAAATGTCTGTTGATGAGCTTTTTGTATTCTGATTTGGATGATATTAGCTTAAACTTACCTCCCAAAGGAGTAGGCTCACCCGCTGTGAAAGTGTAAATGATGAGTCGATTGTCGCTGTCTTTGGGAAAGAAAGCCTTTTGTACATTCTTGGAGAGAAGCGCTTTTTTGACCTTGTCCATGCGCGACTTTCCACTTCTTTCATCATCTATAGTATTCATGGAGCCCGATGCATCGATGATGAGAATAAAAAATTGAGATCCCAGAATGGGGTTATGGGGTATCAGTTCTACCGGATTTTCTTGGCTCGTCTTGCGTACATCTTGGTTGTTATGCGCCAAGCTTAGGAACTGTGCGGCATTTTCCTTCGAAAGAGGAAGAGCCAATTGATCTCCATTCAGTTCCAAAGCAAAACTGAGTTGTACTTCTCCATTTTTCCGATCGAACCACGGGGTACAATTCATAATCTCTTTTTTTAGATCGGTACCGGACAGGGCCAAAGGTCCGCGTTCCAAATTGAGGCGCTCAACCAAGTACTCGCAATCCTCATAAGTATTGAATATCTTAAGTTCCGTGTCTCCACGACCAACCTTTTGTGATTCTCCAATGCGCGCTGTTGAATTCGGGATTACATGTTTGGTGCTATCCGACCCACATCCAAGCCAAAAAATAGAAAGAAGTACAAACCATTTTTTCATTTCTCTTCCCTCGGCAACATGATGAATTCTATTTCCGCTTGTTCCCCCAATCGGATTCGATCCTCAGAAGAAAGCTTGGTCTCAAAGGGGGCTGGACTGCTTGGATCGTAGTTCATCCGTATTTTTTCGAGAAAGCGATTCAAAATCGTTTCTCTCTGACTTAATCCTCGCACATAGTAATTTTGATTTTCATCAACATAAGCGGATACGTGAAGCTCCATCACCCCTTCTTGCTGCGGTAAATATACGTCTAGACCATTGGTGTACGATCCGATAAAACGCTCCTTTGCCATACCCGCCTTTGCATCTATCGGTACGCGGTATCCAAAACGCGTTCTCGATAAAACCCGAATCCAACCCGCATACAAAGAGTCCGGTATACTCCACGCGCTTAAACCAAAAACCATACCAAAAACCAGCGAGCCCAATGCAGCAGAATAATAGAGATGCGATCCAAAGGACGGCGCGAAATATAAGAAGTATGACCAAGTCGCCGCCAGAGACAGTCCACAAAGGAGCCCGGCCAAAATATGATTGAGCACATGGCTCCAACCATCCCACTTCCGTGCAAACAAAGTGCCCAAAGATACAGAAATACCCGCTAAAACCATCATTGTTAGCTGATGTTGAAAGATGATCCGATGCGGATCTCCAAACTCCACTTCGATCACGTCGCTTCCAACAAGCGGCTTGATAAGATTTAAAATAGAGAAGATCAATTCTCCCAAGAAACCGGTGTACATAAAAAACAACAGGACGTTGGCCAAAAGAGATACACCTCCTGCCGTCGAGAGTTTCACAATTCGCCATCTCAAAGGAGTTCTGCGAAGATTTCCTTCACATAAAATCGCCCCCATTGCGGTAGAAACAACCAAAAAAGATGTCCATACCAAACCATCCATATCCGGAGACCAAAAAGGACCGATCAACAAAAAGTACGAGAGGAAGGCCCACCAACCAAGCAGACTAAAAATACCGCACCAAAATGACATCTGAAGGTGACGCAGCCAGGTATATGGAACCAAAAATATATTCACTGTTTAAAATCCTAATACAAGATGCTTACAACAATTCTTCTTTGACAAACGAAATCAAGAGTTTAAAGTCAAAGATATGCTCCGTTCTTTGGTGAGCTTCTTTTTTAGAGAATCCCACATATTCTAGTAACACTATAGCTTTTTCCTTCAACCCAATCGAAGAGTACTCATATGCAATTTTTAGCGACATATCTCAAGCTCTCTCAAGACTTTGGTGGCAATGAGTTCGGCCCCTATGAAGATTTAGAAATATCGTTGGGTTCCAATCAAGCGTCCTGCAACATCTATATCCCACCAAACTTTGGGGTTCTGCCGATCCATGCAAAGATCATCCGCAAGAGTCCCACGGATGTTGTCCTCACGCCGGCGGAACAATCCGCTGAAATTTATCTATGGAAAGGACGCTCTCGAAAACCGATACCGATCTATGTTCCCACCGCGGTCAAAAGCGGAGACAGCTTTGCCTTGGTCTCTCCGGCAGGCCCTAAATTTACCATCGAGTTCCGAGAACTGCCCCCCGAAATCGTTAAGCAGAGACAAGAGTCCATCGCGAAGAAGAAAGGTCTCTCTGGCATGGGTCGCCTGAATAAAGATTCGATGAAAGCCGAGGTCAAACGACAAGCCTTCACCAGCCTTCTCGTTTCCGCTCCGGCTCAACTGGCACAAAGGGCACTCGTCTTTATAAAATCCGGTGCCATATTCCAACCGCGAAATATCATTATTGGTCTAACACTCATGAGTGGTTGGGCTTTTGGTGGCTGGAGCTCTTGTAGTCGGCGCACGGTGATTAAACAAAAGGAAACCGTGGAATACAAATACAAAGAATGCCAAGAGGACAATGCATATATAGAAAGCCTCAAAGAAGATCGAGACTACAGCTTTGAGGCCATTGTGGCGTGGGTTACCGCTTCTGAAAAACTCTCTCGATACCTCGACGATGACAAGGAAATTAAAAATTTGGTCAAACAAGAAGCCGTGTCTCTGTTCGAAACCGATTTTAAGAGCAACGAGTACAAATGGCTACTCGGTGAAAACAAAGGCCTATCGACCCAATATAAATCGTGGGTAAAGCAAGTTCGGGCATACGATGGTTTAGATTCTGAAACAAAATATCTTTTGACTTGGATGCCACCCGTAGAAGACACGCGCCGTAAAACTTTCTCCACAATTTTGAACTCTGCAGAAGAAGAAACCTGTTCGCGCGGTATTCTTAAGCTCACATACAGACAAGCAGCACAACTGGGAGTCGAAGCACAACCGGACGGCATTTTTATCGGAAAAGCCAAGTCGATATCCACTCCGGTCAAACAGTTTAATGTTTTGCAGGATAACATCGTGAAGTATCGTTTGGAGGAAGACCTGATCCCACCCGTCTATCGAGACCCCGAAGACGGAGAAAAAAATACCGAACCCAAACCAGAAACCGACAAAGAAAAAACCAAGACGCAGAACACTTTTTGTGTCTATCAAACCGGAGACGATCAACGGGACAACAACAGAAGTGTTTTAAATGCTCTAAAGCGTCAATACAATCGCCCCGACATGGAGAAATCGAGGCCACTGGCGAAACTGGCGCGCGTATACGCAGCTGATTTGAACAATCACAATTTCACGGACAAAAAATTTAAGTCTCCCATCAACTTTGAAAAGAAATCCATTGGCATTCAGCTCAGTAAGGCCGAGGTATCGGGAACGGATTGGGTAAAGAAGAAAACGGCCAAAGCAGTTGCTCGGTCTTTGGTGATTCCGTGCGTGATTGCTCTTAAAGGGGACGATGATATTAAGAAGGTTTTCTTCGACGAAGAATACCCCGAGCCCGACGTCATCGCTTGCTTTGCTCTCAGTTGGCGTCTACAAGAAGACAATTAATCCGATGATCGTGTGTTTATTCGTCTGCGGGATCTCGCCGGCGAAGCCCGATGACAAAGGACGATAGCCAAAGAGCCAACACACCACCGACGCCGACAGAAGCGCATCCAAAGCCACCTTTTTCGTTGGCTAAAGACGATGCGGCTGTAACGGTATATCCCGTATCCCCTGTATCGGTAGTCGTGGTAGACGTATCCGAAGAACTTGCAGAATCGGAACTATCTGCTGTATCTCCACTGTCACTCGCGGTATCCCCGCTGTCACTTGCGGTATCTGTCTCTTCTGCGGTGTCTCCAAGGGATGCTGTATCCTCTAAGCCGGTTTCCGCTAACGCAAGGGTTGTCACCAATAACCAAACCATGTCTTTCTCCGAATTGAATGTACCCTTATATCACCCTAACCATAGATACCATAAATTTATCGGGAAAAAATACAGATGTATCTGAAGGTTCTCGTCTGTAAAGCGTCTAAGCTATATTATTTTAGATGTAAAAAAAAAGAAACAGTATCTGTCTCTCAATATAAGATATGAATACTCGACCTAAAATGAAAGACAAACCGCTCATGATACGAGGAGCCCTCCGATGAATACCATTCTCTTACTATTGTCTTTGCATGGAATACCGGCTTCGATCGCCGCTGACCCGAACAAACCACATCCACACCAGGGGGTTGCAACCGTTTTCAGTAATCCTCAGCCCGTCTCCCTTAGCGATGCCGAAAAGAGACTCCTTCAGTCCGGCAAACCGGTTCTCAAACAGGTCAAGCAGGGGAATGGTGGTAGAGGTATTGCGGTAATGGATGTAAAAGGTACCGAAGAAGAGGTTTGGAATGTCATCACCGATTACCCCTCATATCCAAAACGAATCCCCGAGCTCAAAACGACGTCCAACTACAGCGTTGACGAAAAAAATATCTACACTCGATTTATTATCAGTAAGATGATGGTTTCCGTTGAATATTTTATCAAACACGATCTCCATAAAGATAAGGGCTACATTACATGGACGCTGGATTATACTCGAGAAAGCGACCTGGACGATTCTACGGGCTATTGGCTACTTTATCCCTCTCCGGACAATCCAGGACAGACACGGGTTGAGTACTCGGTCGACATCCGTATCAAGGGTTGGATACCAAAATTCATTGAGACCATGCTGGCAGATCAAGGTCTCGAAGATGCCACAAAATGGGTTAAAAAGGCCGTAGAGAAATAGTCTTGGGCGTGAAACTCTCTTCAAAGTGAATTATGTTATCAAATGCACTCACTTTGGAGACTCTCTCATGCACACTTTTCTTTCATTATTTCTTCTTTTCGCGTGCGATAACCCATATGAAGAAGCCAAGGCTCTCAACACCATTGAGGCATATGAGACATATCTCAAAGAGCATCCAACATCTGCACAAGCTCTTGTCGCAAAGCATGAGCTCGAGAGTCTATACGTAGAAAAAGCCGAAACAAGCAAATCATTGGAAGATTACGATGCGTACCTCAAGCGTTTCGAAGAGAAAAAAGATCGGCCGGAGTATAAGAAAATCGAAAAACAACGAATGGCTCGCGCGTGGGATATTGCCAATCTCGAGGATACCCCAGAATCGTATCAAAAATTTATCGATACCTATAAACATACCAATAGCCCCAAAATCAAATCCGCTGGCATACTCATCAAAACAGCCAAATACAAAGCAAATATAGAGGTCAGCGATCTCGAACAGGAACAGGCCAACATGGCACAAGACGCAGAAGGGCCGTTAAACGGATGGCTTTTTAGTGCCACCATCACCAACAATACCACCCGAGATATAAAATTTCTCAAAGCCAAACTTCACTTTTTGGATGCGGAAGGTAATATTTTGTCCTCTCACGTTAGTGATGGAACGGTTGTTATCGGTGAATTATATGGTCGTGAATGGGCGACACCGAAGCCTCGTAAGCCTCCCTTCAAAATCGGAGACTCTCGAAAGTGGACATATCTCACAGGAGATATACCTCCCAATTGGTCAAAACGCGTTCGGTTGCAACTCTTTCAAGTTCAATTCATGAATGATTAGCCTCCTCTTTAGCTGTTTGGCTCCTTCTCCGATCGAAGAGGAGGGTTGTTTCACAGAGGCTCCCGATCAGCATGCTCGGATCCACCGCGTATCTTGTTCTGCGGAAATTGTAGATGAATCTGTTCGTCGTGGAGATTTCATTTTGGAAAATCCACATGTCCGCTTCGTCGTTCGAGAACCGAGTTCGGCGTTGACCGATCCCGTCTCGATGGGGGGTTCTCTAATCTATGGCGGCTTAGAAGACCTCTTATTTGAATTCCGACCGCAACCAAGTGATGACCGTTCCGTCTCTACCCATCTTTACACAGACACAGAAGAAGTCTCTCTCTCTTTTTTCAGCGAAGAGACCTTCTTGTTTTCATATCGGCTACCCCAAGAGGGCAAAACGCTATTTCTCGAGGGATTCGATGACGCGATACTATATCCTCTCCCATCGACGACATTGCATCATTCCTCACTCTTTTCCTCGACGTTTGAGACCGGCATGCAACTCTTTGCAGAAGAAATAGAAGACCTGTCCGGAGCCATTCTTTTGGGCGATGTACATCGCATACATTTTGATCGGACAGAAAGGCTCTACCAATCCGATGACGCCCTTTGGATCGAATGGACGGGAGAGGCTGATTTATTGGAATTCAGGTCCCCTTCAGCATCTTACACCCTTCCCGTGCATGACGGTCTCGCCAGCGGCTATGTTCCAAATAATGTGTCACACTGGCGAAGCCGTGGGTATGGCTGTAATACCAGCGATTGGACACCCATTGAAATGACGCTCGATCCGCAGTGTGGGAGCACTCGTTTTCGTGCCCAAGATGATAATTTCGATGCAATGGTGTTTCAAATTTCATCACAGAACCATACGTTCCCCGTACCGAAGGAAGGTGCATCCGTACCGATTCCCCCCGAAGAAGATACCGTTTTTGTGAATGCAGGTCCCGCCTTTGAACAACAAACAGTACCAAACATAGACGCATCTCTTCTGCTGGATCGACGGATTCCCAAAGCTCTGCTCTTTGAGCCCGTTTTGCGTGCACCACCGGACAGCGAAGAAAGAAGGTCTGCACAAGATCTACTCGCCTTAGCCGCTTCTAGGGGGGTAAACTATACCGTTTTGGCAGCCCGTAATATCGTGTCTCCATTTGACAGTGCACCCGAACCACACTGGCAACCGTTCATTGAATCTGCTTCAGGACTACAAATGATAGAGGACGATCGGTGGCTCTTGGTTTGGCCTTGGGAAGCTCAACCAAGAAACCCGGCGTATGGAGCCCTTCCACCCGGTGTTTCGGCAAGAGAGCAGCTCGCTTTGGCCGACCGCCTCGATCGAACCTCTTTGGGTTCAATCTCTTGGTTTCACTCCTTACAAGAAGAAACCCAAACAGAATTCCCTGACTTTTTGTACATTGAATCATTGGCGGATATTCCAACGGTGTATCAACTGCTCGATCAAGAGACTCCGATTCGATTTCTTGGACCGCAAAACTGGATTTTTGGCCTAGAGAACAAACGATACCCTCATAGCAGAGTGATTCGAGAACTCTTCGAACAGAATCTATGCTTTGGAAATGGTCCCTTTGTTTCACTTTCCATCACGGACGATACGCTGAGCGTTCGGGCTGACCGACCGAGTTGGATGAATGTAGACAGTCTTTTAATTCGAGGCGAGGGAGGAGAGATTCTACAACAATGGAGCTTCGATGAACTGAGCATAGAAAAGCATGTCGTTTTGCCCTCATCCCGTTGGCTTAGTGCAGAGGTATCCGGAGAATATTGGGCGGCTCACATCGTACTCTAGCCAAGACCTCCAACCTAAAATTCGGCACCCAAATCATCGATCATTTGTTCTTGTAAGTGCGCGTTTAATGCATCGACCACCTCTAAAATATCTCCCTCAACAAAACGATCGAGTTTGTAGAGCGTCAGATTGATTCGGTGATCCGTAATGCGGTTTTGTGGATAATTATAGGTTCGTATCCGTTCAGAACGATCTCCGGATCCAACCTGTGATCTTCGATTTTCAGCCTGTTCAGCGTGCGCTTCCCGTTCCTTCTCTTCCAGTATCCGAGCCGCGAGAACCTTCATGGCTTTGGCTTTATTTTTGTGCTGCGATTTTTCATCTTGGCAGGTGACGACAATTCCGGTTGGTAGGTGCGTAATTCGGATCGCGGAATCCGTCGTATTTACATGCTGCCCACCTGCACCACTGGAACGATACGTGTCAATTCGAAGATCGTTCGTGTTGATATCAACCTCAACCTCGTCCGCAACCGGCATGATCGCCACCGTTGCGGCGGACGTGTGAATCCGACCTTGCGATTCGGTCAGCGGAACGCGTTGGACGCGATGAACCCCTGACTCATGCCGCAAATACTTGTAGGCGTCTTGTCCAGATATTTGACACACAACCTCTTTGTAGCCCAGGTTACTCTTTCCAGAACCGCCCCCGACGCTGATAAAGGAGGAAGAGAGAATTTCGACTTTCCATCGATAGTTCTCACAAAAACGCGAGTACATTCGAAAGAGATCCGAAGCGAACAAAGCGGCCTCGTCTCCACCGGTACCCGCTCGCACTTCCAGTATGATATCGCGGCCTTCATATGGATCGGGTGGCAAAAGGGCTATCCGCAGTTTTTCTTCAAGCTCCGGGATGTTCGCACTCAGTTCTGAGATTTCCATCTCGGCCATCTCTTTCATCTCCGGGTCACTCAATAGTTCCTTGGCTTCAGCGATCTCTTGTTTCGTGCGCTCCAAATCGCGCCACAATAAAACCATGGGCTCAATGTGTGCCCTCTCTTTGGTGAGCTCTTTTAATCGCTGCACATTGGATAAAACGCTCGGATCCATGAGAGCGCGATCTATCTCTTCCAGTCTTGCCTCACATTGGTTGAGTGAATAGTGCATCATCGCCTCCCTAGTATCAAAGCTTCATATAACTCATTTGTAGAGCAAGAAGTGAAAAAGAACTTCAAAACCGCTTTCTGAAATCCTTTTCAACGGATCGCATACTCATGTACAGCTTAATGTCGTTGACGTAGACTATCCAAATCCATATCGAGACTCACATTCAAAGAAAGGGATTCCACGACACGGTTGTATAATTCTGTTTTGGCACGGGGCAATATACCGATAATGGTCAGACTTCCTCCTCGTTTCAGATTCCGTGCTGCACCCCAAAAATAGCTCAACATAGAGACGGCAATACCGTTGGCTCCGTCCTTTCCTTGTTGTTCGACCTGTGCCCGAGCGGCCATCGCATACTCTAACATGGAATCAACCACCAAAATGACATCCTTTTTTTCCTCAACCAAACGCTTCGCTCGCATGAGAGCCAATTCAGCAATTTGGACGTGGCGAGACGAACCTTCTCCAAGACGCGACATAAAACGTTCTTTTACATTCTTTTGAACGGACACAACCAGTTCAGGCGGTGTATCCAAAGCGAGGCAAACAACTTCACTTTTTCCGGAACATACCATACCTAAGACCGCTTGAAGATCGGATTGTCCAAACGGAACATGTACAAAAACGCGGTCACCTCTTCGAATGGCCTCTCCAGAGAGTACGGTTTCCCACCGCTCGTCGGAGAAAGAAAGAGCCTCTTTTTGAGAGGCTGGTAATAGGGTTTCAAAGAGTAACCGGCTCCTCGCTTTTTCTGGAGAATTCCCATTGACGGTTTGAATCTGTAACAGCGCCAAGTAACGCTCTCCCTCTCTCGGGGTTCGTGCTTTTCCTTCTATCCGATCTCCGGTTCGGAGATTAAACCTTCGAATTTGGGAAGGAGAGACATAGATGTCGTCCGTTCCGGGTCCGTAGTCCGATACAGGAGATCGAAGAAATCCGAATCCGTCGCTGAGTATTTCAAGGACGCCGTTTCCGATAATTGTTTGACCCTTTGCCGTGATCGTACAGACCAATTCAAAGATCAAATCGCTTTTGCGCATATTTCCAGCGTTGTCGAGACCGGCATCGCGTGCGCGTTGTACCAGTTCTTCAATGGAAAGATTCCGCAGGTTTGTGAGATTGATAGACATATTGATGTGGTGGGATAAGAAGGTGGGATGTCCTTATTTATAGTCAATTTTGAATATATTTGGTAGAGTTAAAGGCTGTTTTTCACATTTTTCTGAAAAGTTTAGGAGATAAAGTATCGAGGAGGAATGAAAGACCAACCAGAGGAGCCGGTGTTCGGCTTTGTATTGCACAGTGTCTCAACGGCTTCGTAGACATCTTGCTTCGATAAAATGGTCGCATCTTCTAAGATTAGGCTTTGTGCGATACCCGGAATGTTCTTTTGGCCTAGTGCCATCGTGGGTACACCCGGAAACTTCTCTACGACTGCTCCTTGGATACTCCGAACAAAACCAGCGAAAGCCCGGTCTTCCGAAGCGACGACCAGTCTTCCGGTTTTCGAAACGCTCTTGAAGACGCTCTCGAGATCTGGTGGCACCAATGTACGCAAATCCCAAATCTCTGCTTCGATTCCTTTCGCATCCAGTTCTTTCGCAGCAGCCATACACGTCCCAACCGCTCGACCCCACGATACGATGGTAACGTCACTACCCTCTCGTCTCAAAGCCGCTTTGCTAAAGGGTACGCGCAAAGAAGGATCTATCGTGGGAACCTCACCGCGCATGACTCGCCTCTTCAGCGCAGCGATCTCTTTGGAGTCGGTTGGTTCTCCCGGAAACGCTTGTCCCAAGTACATTCGATACATCGCCTTGGGCTCTAAAACAATGACCGGTCCTTTGTAATCCGCCGCCGTCATGAGTAACCCATACACGTCCCAAGATGTAGACGGCATGAGAATGACCAAACCCGGAATGGGTGAGAAGTATCCATCCAGACTCATGGAATGATACATGGCTCCGCCACCAAACGGATCCGTCGGTGGGCGCATGATCACAGAGAAGTTTGAGTTACCATTCGTAGAGCAGTACAAATTACCCATATGAACAAACCAGTGGAACGCGTTGAGAGCATAATCTCCAAATTGAATCTCGGGCATGATCACGAGGTCTTCGTGCAGACTCGCTCCACAGGCCGTTCCCATGATTAACGGTTCATTGAGTGGGGCGTCGAAAATGCGCTCCGCGTGCTTCGACGCAACCCCTGCCGTTGCTTGCATCACCCCTCCCAAGCGCGCTATGTCTTGGCCCCAAACGGCACCGTTGTGGTGTGTGATGATATTGTCTATCGCTGCGCGAATCGCACCGCCATACGTAATCGCGGTTTGAGGGCCTCCGGGCTGCGATTCATCAACGTCCGGAAAGGGAGCGTGAATGTTCTCGAAGATCGACTCTGGAGGGGGATCGGGTTCCGCGCGAATTTGTGTGATTAACTCTTTTATACGAGCGTTCTCTTGGGACATAATCGTACCCAAATCGTAGTGATCAAAGAAGTCTTTGGAAGCACCCCGATCATGACGACGCAAGACATCTTCGGAGGACACATACCCAAGTTCGACGAGCTTTTGACCAAAAGCGATAAGTGGATCCGGCTGATTTAAATCGAAGGAGTAATCGGCCGCTGAACTGTGAGCATTGAGACGAGGAAGGCTGTGTACATGAAACAAAATCGGTTTTTGGTGTTCTTGCACGTACTTCGCTGCTTGATACGTCGTTTCATATACATCCCAAAAGTCCGTTCCATCACAGGAAAAGTGACGGATTCCAAAACCTTGTGCATACGATGCAAAGTCTTTAATCCCGCGTCCCTCATCGGGATTGGTGCTAATCGCGACACCGTTATCGGTCACCATCAAGATAAACGGCAGATTCCAAACGGATGCTGCATTCATCGCATCGTGCATGTCCCCTTCTGCTGTGGTTCCATCCCCTACAACGCCGATGGTCAGTCCGTTCAAAATACCCTTGAGATGAAAGCCTTTAGCATAGCCCGCTGCTTTTCCCAGCTGCATGCCAACCGGGCTTTGAACCGGCAAAATTCCGATATCGGATAAATCCAAATGATAAACCATTTGTCGTCCACGACTCATCGGATCTGTATCTTTGGAAAATTGTTGGCGCAGAAGGGTTTGGCTAAAATCGTCTACGCCATTGAGTTCGCACCACATTGAACACAAGCTGCCCGATCGGTAATGTGGAACAATACCAAAATTTTTGGGTGTGACCAATCGAGAGAGAGCCAACGCCGTTGCCGTCCCGTGCACCTCTTCTCCAGGTCCCCATATTGCGAACTTCACCTCACCTCTGCTCACCAATTTTACAATATGCTCTTCCATACATCGTGAACGAACACCAACTCGATACGCGTGAAGTAGTTCTTCCTTACTTAATTGTGGAATGTCATCCCTCGTTTCCAATGCCTGACTCATCTCTCCTCCCCGAATGTTTTCAATCGATCTCGATATATTGAAGAGGATCCCATAACACACTTTCCCGATTTTGGAGCGAAATCAATAGAAGATGATAGAGAGACCTTCAATTACATTTTTGAACGTAATTGCGACACCCACAAAATTAATGTCATTCTCTTGCGCAAAAAATTATTATAATTGTTTATGGAGGATAAATCTATGTCTCGTCATGCAGCCATCATCGGTGCAGGAATCACTGGATTACTCACGGCCATTCGTTTACTCAAATCGGGATGGACGGTATCCGTTATTGAAGCAAAGCACATTGGAGCGGGATCTTCCTCTCGAACAGCCGCTGGAATCCGACAACAATTCTCTACGCCGGAGACTGTCCTGGGCATGCGCTATTCTGTAGACTTTTACAAACGGTTTCGAGAAGAAGTCGGCGGTGATCTTCGTCCAATCGTTCAAAATGGCTATCTATTTCTGCTCGACTCTAAAATCGAAGCCGCTCGAGCCCGCGTGGAAATGCAGCAAAAAGCCGGACTCAAAGAGGTCGTCTTTCTAAATCCACAAGAGACCCAACAGCACTTTCCTTATGTTGATGCAGAAGCCATTCAAGGAGCAACATGGTGTGCGAGCGACGGGTTTCTACGACCGGGAATCATCTATGGGGAAGCGGCATTGGCCGCCCAAGCCCTCGGTGCAAGACTGATTCAAAACTCTCCCATCAACAAATCCAAACTGGAAGGCGACAACATCAAAGAGGTTCGCGCAGGCAATATGTGGGTTGGAGCCGATCTGTTTATCGACTGTACCAATGCTTGGTCTCCTCGACTCGCTACCCTGCTGGGTGGGGATGCGCTGCCCATTTCTCCTCTAAAGCGATATCTTTGGTTTATTGGAAGGGACGGTCCGCTCACAGAAGAATTAATGAGTGATATGCCCATGATTATTACCCCCTCTGGTGCATACTGTCGCCCCGAAAACCGGCAATCCCTCATGGTTGGCTGGGCACACGATACAAGTGCAGAACCATCCTTTGAATACTCCGATCAAGACATTGTAGAGAGCTCTTTCTCTCACGAAGGTTTTGACTCGCGCGCATTTGAAGCTTGGGAAGCCATCTGTAAGGTACTACCCGATGTTGAGGAATTCAACGGTATCGATGCGACGACCAGTGGTTATTACGGAACGACGCCGGACCACAATCCATTCCTATGCTACGATAAATACCGCAGTAATCTCATTCACTTGGTTGGCTTTAGTGGTCATGGAGCAATGTTTGGGCCCTTCTCAGCATATGCGGGGCTCAAGTTAGCAGAGGCCGGGAAAAATATTGATTCGATTCAATTGATGGGAGAGGAAATTTCGATGAAGGCGTTTCAGGCCGATCGGAAATTTCAACACTCAGAGAACATGGTCATTTAAAAACGATCTAAATTGCTTTCTCGCATCTCTGCCCAATACAAAATGCGTTAATATGCGACTCAAAATGAGGAGTCGCGATGCAAAATATTGTTCTATGTATATTAGATGGATTCGGATGGGGGAACAGAGATGATGGAGATGCGGTGTTTACTGCCAAGACCCCTTGTCTCGATCAATTACAACTCCAATACCCATGGAATTTACTCAAAGCCCACGGTACGGCCGTCGGTATGCCCAGTGATGGTGACATGGGCAATTCAGAAGTTGGTCACAATGCGATGGGAGCAGGGCGAATTTTTTCACAAGGCGCCAAACTGGTCAACCAAGCGATCGAGAACGGAACCATGTGGAAATCCGACGCATGGTCAGAGATTTCAACACGAAAAACACTGCATCTTTTGGGGCTTCTGAGCGATGGAAACGTTCATTCTCACATTCATCATTTACTCGCGCTGATCGCACAGGCCCATGAGGCCGAGATCGAAAAGGTTTATGTCCATGTATTAACCGACGGCAGAGATGTAGATCCTCGATCTGCCCTCACCTATATCGAAACGCTCGAGAATGCTTTACGAAAATATGGCTCCCACTACCGCATTGCCACCGGCGGTGGCAGAATGAATATCACCATGGACAGATATGAGGCGGATTGGGAGATGGTTAAGCGTGGGTATGATTGCCATGTCCACGCAAAGGGACCCCGTTTTGAAAGTGCGTCCGAAGCGGTCAGGCATTTCTACAACAGCGATTCCAAATTAAATGACCAAACCTTGCCCTCTTTTGTCATCGGAGATTATCAAGGCATGCAAGATGGTGACGCCGTGGTCTTTTACAACTTCCGCGGAGATCGTGCGATTGAGATCTCCCGCGCACTCGAAGAAGAACACTTTTCTTTTTTCGACCGCGGCCGACATCCCAACCTATTTTTTGCCGGGATGATGGAGTATGATGGAGACCTCAAGGTTCCCAAGAATTATCTCGTGCCTCCCCCCTTAATCGATGACACGGTCGGAGAGAGAATGTCGGCAGCCGGCAAGCGTGTTTTAGCCATTAGCGAGACACAAAAATTTGGTCACGTCACTTTTTTCTTCAACGGAAACAAGAGCGGTGCGTTGGCACACGAAACACAAACGGAGGTCGATTCTTTCAATGTCTCTTTCGATGAGAAGCCGCAGATGAGCGCCATGGAAGTCACCGATCTTGTATGTGAAGCCATTGAGAGTCAACAATACGATCACATCCGCCTCAATTTAGCCAACGGGGACATGGTAGGCCACACCGGTAATTTTTCCGCTACCGTTGAGGCCATCGAATATCTCGATGTATGTGTTTCCAAGATTTATGCCTCTTGTAAGAGTCAAGATGCGATTTTACTCATTACCGCAGACCATGGCAATGCCGACGAAATGTTTCAATTCGATGCGAAGAAAGGAACGTACAAAGAAAAAAACGGAGCCCGAATCCCATCGACGAGCCACTCTAAAAATCCCGTCCCCCTTATTTTTATCGATCCCCTTCAAAATTGGACATTAAAATCCCAAAAAGGCTCGCTCGCGGGTGGTCTCGCCCAAATCGGAGGAACCTTGCTGGATCTGTCCGGACTCCCCGTACCCAAACACTATCTCGAATCTCTCGTGGAGAAACAATGATCGACCTACGCTCCGATACGGTAACCAAACCCTGCCAAAATATGCTCAAGGCAATGTGCAGTGCGCCTCTTGGCGATGATGTGCTCAGAGACGATCCCACCATCTTGAAACTAGAAGAAACCATCGCTGACCTTCTGGGTAAAGACGATGCCCTTTTCGTTCCCAGCGGAACCATGGCCAATCAAATCGCGATATGGCTGCAAAGTAAAAAAGGCTCTTGTGTCGCAGTAGAACAAGATGCCCACATCTACCACTATGAAGCATCCGCCCCCGCATTGATTTCCAACGTTCGTTTAAAGCCGATAGCGGGATCGCGCGGGATTATGGATATCGAATCCTTGCGGAGTAGCTTTCCGCCCGAAGATCCACACTTCTCCCCCATTTCTTTGGTCTGTGTTGAAGATACGGCCAATCGGGGCGGAGGGAGTATCTATCCATTGGAGTGTTTGGATACGATCGCCGATATAGCACACCAGCGAGGAATTCCCACACACCTCGACGGCGCACGATTGTTTAATGCCCAAGTAGGCTCCCAAATTCCCGCGGCTCGACGCGTTGAGAAATACGATACCGTCAGCATCTGCTTTTCCAAAGGTCTCGGTGCGCCCGTCGGCTCCGCTCTGTGCATGCCCAGCACACACAAGAAAGATGCGATTCGCATCCGCAAAATGTTAGGAGGGGGAATGCGGCAAGCGGGCGTTTTAGCCGCCGCGGCTCTATATGCGCTCCAACACAACGTGGCAAAGCTCGAAGCGGATCACCAAAAAGTTGGGATACTCGCGCAAGGCCTCAAAAAAGCTGGTTATCGCTTTATCCCCCCCCAAAGCAACATGATTTATTTCTTTCATCCCCAAGCACATCTCGTCGCTGAAGAAGCCCAAAAGAAGGGGGTATTCGTTTTGGCCTTGGGCAAAGATGTTATTCGAGC
>JAYYRF010000549.1:0-16181 GCA_036127535.1 Myxococcota bacterium
TACAAAATCTCCGGCATGATTCGAATCCGCACCTCCGTCCCGATTTTTCTCTTCAATGAATCTCTCCATGAGACCATATGGATCCCGTCCGAAATAGTAATACGCATAAAGCAACGTCTCCTTGTAAAAGGGCAGCCAAAAAGTGTAGAGAATCAACTCGAGCGTTAACTCAGCGAGTATTCGGTATATGATATACGAGTAAAAAGATATATAAAACAAAATGAGCATTCTCTCCGGGACGACTGTGACTTCCAGCCAGCTTGCCAACAACGCCCCAAGGCATAAAGTGTTCGATTCTACAATGTAGAAATCCCTTCCATCCACCGTTCAGCCATTCGCACCGCCCCTGCCTTGGTCGGATGGATTCCATCTTGGAGATCTGCATCACCAAAACCGAGAAAGATCTCCCACGAAAAAATCATTCTCTCTGAAACGAAGGCTGTCTCCCCCAATGGACAACACGAATCCGTCGCGCAACAAAGAACCCAAAACAACATCAAGTTCGGCTATACAAAGGCCGATAAGGATCGGTTATTCCGACGTATCAACCCGACCATTCACATTATATTGGGATATAAAATTCCACAAAATTTGGTTGGGCTGTTCACCCCCAATACTGTCAGAAAACCAAACGTGTCCTCCGTTGTCGATGGTGTACAGCACGACAGAGGTGTCTTCGCTACCACCGATATACTCATCGCGCACCACCCCGCCACCGAGATCAGAACTCGTCGGAGTCGCATCGGAGATGCCGTTGTGCGCAACCCAAAAATCGATCACGTTCTGAACCGATTGATATTCGGAATTGCCGTTGTAGGGTAAAGAATCGTCCGCTGTTCCATGAAAGTGGATGATGGAAGTGTATTCCGATGCATTACACTCTCCCGGCAACATGATTCCGGACATGATACCCGCGGCTGCGATCAGGTTTCCACGCGCGCAAGCCATACCGTACGCCATCATGCCACCATTTGAATAACCGACCGCGTAGATTCGCGAAGCGTCGACGCTGTACGCGCCGCTGATATCGGCGATAAGCTGCTCTGTGAAAACCAAATCGTTGCTGTTAATATCTTGTGTACCATCATCGCCGGGATCCCATTCGTTCGCACCCTTTGCTCGTACGACCCCTTGTGGGTACGCCAAGATAAAATTACTGCTGTCGGCGGTCGATTCTAAATTGGCTTCAAGGGAAGCAAACTGATCCGCGCATTCTCCGTTGCCATGGTATGCAATCACGAGCGGAAGCGGCGTGCCGCTATCGTATCCACTGGGAACATGTAAGATGTATTCTCGGGTTGTATCCCCCTGTACGATGGTACGATATCCGGACATAGATGCGTTGTCGCACGTCGCGCTTCCGCCATTTTCTTTGTCGTTGGAGCCACAGCCCCACATGATTACAGCACCCAAAAGCATTGTATTGATACTATATACGCTCATTCAATCTCTCCTTTTTTACAATAATTCTTAATCTCTTTTCTCCTCCTTGAACCAATTTTGACAAAAATATTCGTGCACACCCAACATTGACATTGAATGCAAATACCCACTTCGCCGACGCTTGTTAAAAGACAAAGACGAGATTTTCCTGGTTAAGAGCGATTCATTACGCAAAAGACCGGGTTCACGGAGACATCGAAAAGTTGGTTCCAACTAACTCTTTTTTAATCAAGATTCGATGGAGAGTGTCCCTTTTGGTTCCATTGGCAATGTGTACTTGGGATACCCCTTGGCGAAGTGCCGACACAATCGATTCCACCTTCGGGCGCATGCCGGTGCGAATCGTGCCGTCTCGAAGCAGTTCTTGTACGCCGCGATCCGTAATGTGCGGGATTCTGCTCTGCGGATCGGATGGATTTTGCAAAAGTCCATCGATATTGGAAAGCAAAACCAACGCATCGGCACACAAGGCAATTGCGATCTGGGTAGCGATCGTATCGGCATTGATATTCAGTAGCGATCCATCAGAACCTGCTCCCAATGGTGCAACAACGGGTACAATACCGGCCTGCCACAACGCTTCGATCACATGAGTATTTACGTTTTTTATGTCGCCGACATATCCAAAGTCCACCGTATGGACGATACCGCGATCATTGCGTATTTCGGTTTTGGGTCTCTTCACGGCTTGAATCAGTTGCGCGTCTTGTCCAGTTAAAGCCAAAGCCATAACGCCTTTGAGAGACAGACTGCGAATCCACTGCGTAGAAATATCACCGCGCCACACGCGGATGGCAAGGCGTAAATCCGCTTCGGATGTCACTCTTCGACCCGCGATCTTATGGGGTTCACGGTTCTCTTGTCGGATGGCCTGGTCGAGTTGCGGACCACCGCCGTGCACCAAAAGGACGTTGTGGCCTGCCTGGTGAAGGCGAGCAATGTCGTCACTAATGGAATCGGCGTAAGGGTTTTGAATGAGCGCCCCACCGACCTTAATCACAATATTACTCACCTACTTCTCTCCCAAGATCGCTTCCAATAAAGCCATCGCGGTCCACATTCGCAAACCGGCGGTTTGTCGGGTCCACGAATGGGGACCGTCAATAACCGCATCGCTCACCACTACATTTCTTCGCACGGGTAGACAATGCATAAAACCGGCCTGAGCGGTATGGGACATCTTCTGACGATCGATGATCCAGTCTCGATACGTGAATCGCTCCGACGCTTCTCGCTCCCGATTTCCATAGCCTTGCCAGCCCGACCAGCTTTTCGCCACCACAACCTGCGCGCCCGTCAAAGCTTGTATCTGATCGTGTGTAACCCGAAGGTTACCACCGTTTTCCTCTGCTAATTTTCGACTGCTATCGACGATAAACGGAGGCAAGGAAAAAGGTTCCGGATGCGCCAATGTGATATCCATCCCCTGCAAGGCGGCCGATAAAAGAACCTGATTGGCCACTGCCGTCGGCAGAGCTTTGGGATGAGGCGCCCACGTAAGAGCAATTTTTTTATTCTCCAGATCCGCTCCTAGCCGATCGAGCCACGTTGCCGTATCGGCCAAACCCTGTAGGGGATGGTATAAAGCAGATTCCAAATTGACCACCGGCCTGGTGCTTTGCGACACAAAGGTGGAGAGAACAGAATCCAAAGCATCTTCTTGACGATTTTGCAGATTCGCGAAGGAACGAACAGCCAAAACATCGGCCATTTCGGAGAGTACCCCTACCGCATCGTGGATGTGTTCGGCTTTGTCCTCATTCATCACCACACCTGGCCGAGACTCCCATCCCCAAGAAGTACTACCCGGCTCTAGCGAAACCATCTTCGCACCCAAAGCGGCCGTAGCGAAGTCCATAGATGTCTTGGTGCGCAAGGACGGATTGAAGAATACAGCCGCAATTCGGGCTCCGGCAAAGCGTTTCGGTTCAGCACCAGAACGAAGTTCCAACGCGCGACGCGCCAATGTCAAAGCACCTTCTCGTCCCCTCTCCAGTCCGTTTAACCAGTGCAGCACCTAGGCCGCTCCGGATTGAATAAGATGAGAAGAAAGCAATTTTTGCAAGGCTTCTTTCAATTTCAAAATCGCACATTCCGGTATCTTGGCCGGCGGCGAAAGGCGCATGGTATTGGGCTGTCCAGATCCGCCAACAAAGATGCCCTCTTCCAACAAAGCTCTAATGATTGGCTTTGCGGGTTGCGAAAGCTCGACACCGATCCAAGCACCCTTCCCTCTGATATCGACGACACCGGGAATATTGAGATGCTTGCGCAGCATTTGCTCAACGTGAAGCGATCGTTCCATTAAATTCTCTTCCTCGATAATATCGATGGTTGCCTCGATAGCAGCGCAGGCCAAGGGAGCACCACCAAATGTACTGCCATGCTCGCCGGGTTTAATGCTATCCGCTATTTCTTTCTTCATCATAACGGCCGAAACCGGGAAGCCACTACCGAGACCTTTACCGAGCGTAACAATATCCGGATCCGCTCCCATCGCCACCGAAAGGAGAGGATCTCCGGTTCGTCCCATGCCGCTTTGAACTTCATCACATATCAAGAGAATGCCCATTTCCTTACAGAGCGCACTCAAAGCCTTCAAATAATCTTTCGGGGGTTCGAGCAGACCAGCGATACCTTGAATCGGCTCAAGAATCACAGCTGCGGTATTATTATCGATGGCTTTTCGCAATGCGTCAAGATCTCCGAAGGGTACAAAAACACTATCGCCGTGTATGGGCTGATGCTGCTCTCGATACTTCCACGTTACCCCCAAAGCACCCATGGTTCGACCGTGAAAACCACGCTCCATCGCAATGATCTTTGTCTTGCCCGTAAACTTCCGCGCCATCTTGAGCGCACCCTCGTTGGCCTCTGCACCACTGTTTACAAACCAAGCGGTATCCATACCGGTAAAGCGACACACTCTTTCAGCGGCTCTCGCCCGTGCAGAAATGGGAGAAATGGTCGTACAAAATCCCAGCAAGTGCGCCTGTTTGGCAATGGCATCTGCCCATTTGGGATGTGAATTACCGATTAAAGTAACGGCATGTCCACCGTAGAAGTCCCAAAACATTTTGCCTTCGGTGCTCCACAAAACAGAGCCTTCTCCAGAGTGAAATTGAACGGGAATTTGGGATGGACCAAGAGTATTTAAGATATGCATAGCGATCTCATAAGGTGGAATGTGAATGATGGATACCGGTTGTTTCAGGGAATCCGTATGATACGTTGGTTGCTTGTAAAGCTTGTGCAGAAGCGCCTCTTCCGAGGTTATCGATTGCAACGAGAACAACGCCTTGGTTATCTTGTTGATGGATGGCAATGTCGGCAAATGCAGTACCACGCACCCAGCGAAGTTGCGGAGTGTCTCGTCGAATCCGAATCAGCGGCTTGTCCTCGTAATACTTGCGAAAACAATCCTCTATACTAAACTGGGGAGGAACTTCTACGAAGACCGTGGCAAAGATGCCACGATCGACCGGCGCACTCAGCGGAACGAATCGAATCTCGGGAGTACGCCCGATGGAAGATAGAAACGAGCAAATTTCCGGCACATGTTGATGCGAAAGAACCTTGTACGCTTTGAGATTGGTAAATCGATCCGGATGATGGGTCGCTGCTTTGGGTGTTGCTCCAGAGCCGGTGGAGCCCGTCGCCGCACAAACCTGAACGCTTTTGTGAAGAACCTCTTCGTGTACCAGCGGTGCCATCGCAAGGGAGATCGCAGTTGCAAAACAGCCAGGAGCCGCAATTCGCGTTGCTCCAATCAGATCTTCTCTCTTCCACTCCGGTTGTCCGTACGTCCAACCCTTTACGTGGCGATGATCCCGCGAGAGATCGACCACAACCGGTACTTTCTGAGCCCGGAGGGCAACATCTTTGGCAGCGCCGTGCGGAGTGGCCAAAAATAACACGTCGATATCTTCAAAATTCTGCTCGTCGGGTGTTTCCAACGTGAGTTCGTAACAACCAAAAAGAGAGGGTACGCAATCGCTGAGAGAAGACCCTGCATGTCGAGTCGAGTACACGCGCTTCAAATCGATATAGGGGTGCACCAAGAGCCAACGCGCCAACTCGGTTCCCGCATATCCGGTAACACCAACAATTCCGGCTTTAATAATTTTCATGCGCCAACCTTTTTATGCATTGGGCCAAAGACCGCGCGCAAAACCGATTGTCCAAAGCGCTGTGGGAAGTGCGTCGCATTAACCGCATGAGACTGACAATGTTCGGCAATGCTCTTGCACCCCGCAAGGTTATCGGTGCAAGGCCCCGTAACGACATCGACGAGAAGTCCGTTTTGCTTCAGAATTTGGGAGCCGCCCCACGCTCCTACCGGATCAGCCGCAGAAAATACAATCGCAGATACAGCGCTTTTGATCTGTGGGTCATTTAAGATGGAAAGAACACCATACTCGCCGAGAAGCCCGTCTCCCAGTTCCACGACAATCATATCGGGACTTTGAGACAGGACATAATTGAGACATCCTTTCGCCGTGCTGACAGAGGGAACACCGCAGGTGCTGGGCAGCCCGGCATCTACGAAAGAGTGGGTTACAATCGCTCCCGCATCAGACATCCTTTTGAGATCTTTCTGCGCTCCAACGCCAGTCAGCTTGAGCGCAGCACAGCGAAAATTTTGATCGCTGAGGTATCGAATCAGTGTGCATGTCGCCTCCGTCTTACCGGCGTGCATGCACGAACCAGCAACAACGATCACCGGCGGGAGGGGAGAGAGAAACATAGACGGCTCAATCAAAGACTGAGAGACGTTTAGGATACCCGAAGACGCATCGGATATCGCCCCCAAAATCTCTAACTGAACCGGTTCGCCAACGGTATGACTCGATGAGGAGACCTCTCCAATCACACCGCCGAGATTTAATAAGGACAGCGTATCACCAACATGCAGTTCTTCGGGCATATGGCCGGTATGTCCCCGCAAAGCCGCTCGGTTTCCCAGTGCTCCCACAACGACGTCGTTCAACTTCAGTTTGCGCATTTGACCATCGATCGTTTCGATACGACCGTATTGTTCGCTCGTGCGCGTGACGCGGCCGACAAGCAGGGTTCCATAAGAGAATCCTTCTGTTGAAACCAAGCGATGGTTTGGTTGTAAAACGATGTTCTTCGTTACAGAAGCTTGGATCAAACCTTGGCTTAAAGCTGTCATGATTTACTCCATCCTAAATATTGTTTAATGTCATCGATCTCGGCACCTTCTCGTAAGGCAACAAAGACGGTATCATCCCCAGCAATGGTTCCCAATACACCATCGAGCATGGAAATATCGATGCGATGCGCCAAAACAGACGCAAATGCCGATCGCGTTTTGATGATCACCAAGCAGCCATTGGAGGTGACCTCCAGCGAAAAGATGGGTGCACCAAAATTCATTTGATTGGAGAGTTGGTAGATCCCATTGACCTTTCGAGCTCCCAAACGTCTTAGCTCACGCGATACTGTCGCTTGATTCACGCTGGACCCTCTCTTGGCTAACGTAGAAACGATGGAGCCCTGACGAGTAAATTTTTGAGTAGAAAGAAGTTCAGCGAGTATGGATTGCCAAGACATTTTATGCACCTTTATGCAGATGAAAATCAAACTATCACAACCAATTGCTGTTGTAAATGTTATTTAGAATAAAATATATGCGCATATTTTCATTTTATGCGCATAACGTGGCACCGTCGATTCTATGCGTGCTCAGATGCGTAGCATCTGTAGAAAATCCTTTGTTTCTTGCATCAATATTGGTGATCCCAACTCCAAAAAACCGTCCGAAAAATCCCATACACTTTCCCAAACCAAAATGGTTTGCTTCTGAGATCGCTTGACAAGATCCTTATTTCTGCATGCCGTTGTTTTTCATCAAAGAGCAACAAAAGAAAGGATTCGAAATTGCTCTGCCTCTCAAATTCGGTTAAATGCGTGAGGTTTTTGATTTCGCTTGCGGAAAGACAAAGGAGAGTAAAATGTACGCATTAATCGTTCTATTGGCATGTGGTGAAAAAAGTGAAACGGACTCAGCGATTGAGCCCGTCGATACCGGATCCGTCTCTCCAGAACCGGAGCCAGAAGATGTACCCGAACCCGAAGATACAACCGATACGACACAAGCGGTTCCGAAAAATGTATCCATTGAAGATATTCAACAAGGTATCATTGCAGTTGGAGAGCGCGTTACTTTGGATGAGGTCATCGTATCGTCTCCGGCCAACAACTATGGGTTTTACATCACCACTGCAAGCGGCGGCCCATATTCCGGCATGTTCGTATACTATTATTTTGACGAAGCGGTCACGCTGAACATCGAGCAAGGTGACATTATCAGCGTCACCGGAGAGGTGTGGGAGTATCCGGATACCTGCGAAGATCGCCAAGACAACGACGGTGATGGTCTCACCGACGAAGAAGATCCAGATTGTGAAGACGGCGGGCAAGAAGAAGTACAAAACAATTATCAGACGATGACCGAACTTAAGCTGCTCGACCCAGGCGATATCAACAAGATTGGAGAGACCGAAACCGATCCCTCCATTACCATTGTAGATTCTTCGGTACTCACCACTCCCGAAACCGCGGAAGCGTATGAAGGTGTTCTCGTCCGTATTGAAAATGGTACGGTTACGGCTGAACTCGACGAAGACGGCCGCTGGGGTATTGACAACGTCATGGTCGACGATCTGTTTGGGGTACAGCCCGGCTTGGTCAATGAAGGAGACACCTTCGACATTGTCCAGGGGATTTTACATTTCAGTTCTGGATCCTATAAAATTGTACCTCGCGCGGCAACGGACTTGATCGGTTGGGATCGAACCTGTATGGGTGAACGCTGCATTTGGGACGCAACAGAGGGTGAAATCACAATTTCCGAAATCATGGTGAATCCCGATAACAATGGAGATTGTCCAGATAGCCAAGGAGAGTACGTCGAAGTCGTATACACCAGTCAACATTCCGATAATCTCGACCTGCGCGGAATGCTACTTTCAGACCAAAGCAACACCGAGCCCGTACGACAGCACGTCATTTTGAATCCGGGTGAAACCGCGTGGATTTCTGTTGGAGAGCAAAGTTGCTACGGCAATGCCAATATTCAATTGGGCAGCACCAGCTTTGGGCTCAACAACGGTGGAGACACACTAACGCTGCACTACACCGATATCGATGGAGAGACCGTGGATTTCGACTCTCTCGTCTACACCGGAGACTGGGTTGAAAGCGGTGTATCCATACAGTTGTCGTCAGACAAAATCAACGCCACCGATAACGATGACCGTTCGAACTGGTGTTTTGCCACCACCACCATCGCAAACTCAACCGATCTCGGAACCCCAGGCGAAACCAACGAAATCTGTCCGTAATCGCTCGCTTATTCCAAGCGTGGAAATACAACGTGAAAGCCGAAAAATTTAACCAAAGAATCCAACGCTTGGACACAGACATGCGAGCGGGAACCACAGGCTGTCCGTTTACCGGCTTGTACTTACAAAACTCAGAAGCCACGTTCCTCTCTACGGAGCTCGACGAGAAAGGATTCGCTGCATCGATCAAGGATTTTGCAACGGATAAACAAAAGCACATTCTGATGCTGCTACCGAAATATCCTCCGACCGATTACGCGCAAGGAGAAGAGTATGCTTGGCAGATCTTTCAAAAGATTGCCCATGCCATCTCCAAACTCAATCACGATGCTATGCAAATGGCTGAGGAGAAGCAAAACGAACGTCTGGCACGTCTCATAGAAGGACGGTCTATCCCTTCTGCGCAACTCTCCTCTATTTTTGAGTACCCACAGGCACGGGCTTTTTACTGCTACTGCCGGCTGACCGAAGGATCGATTGTATCAACCCTTTTTGACGGTGCCAACGAACACGAATTTCAACAACTCTTGTTTTTCACCATCGCTCCGTACTATCCTCGAGATCACAAACGCCACGCGAAAGATTTTGCTGTGGTATGTACCAAACTCGAAGATATTCCATCTCGTGGTGCACTGTTGGATGAAACCCATCGTTGGAGCCAAGACCAAGCCTATATCTATGAAAAGGGGTTTCACGTCGCACATCCCGCGATGAAAGAGGCACAGCAAGAGCATACTCTGCGCGTGCGAAACGATTATTTGGCCCTACGTGAGCTTCTAAAGCGACGGCAAAATATACGTACACCAACGGATATGATTCAGTCGCAGCGAGCGTACTTTTTGGCGTGCGAAAAGGACGGCATGGGCTCAATGGATGTCTTCGAACGCTACCTCGACATCATGGATCCAACGCGTCCCCTCTGACGCCTTAATCTGACGAAGCGGAATCTTCGGTACTGCCTGAGTCCTCTGACTCTCCTGAATCAGAGGTGTCCTCTGTTTCGCTCGTATCTTCTGCTTCACCGGTATCTTCTGTTTCACCGGTATCGAGCGGCTCACTCGTGTCGAGCGGTGCCGGAGGATTGGAAACCTCGGGTTCTACTTCCACTTCTATTTCCGGAGGCGGTGGGTTAGAGAGGGGCATCACACAGCCGAGAGAGCCTTGAATGAGCATGATACCTGAAATGTGAATTACCGACGATAATGAGCGTTTCATACAGCCTCCTTTCAATTTGCATGTCAAATTCTACACAAAATCCTTACATGATTCAAATTTATTTCTGATTAAAAGTAACACATTTTGAACGTATCGTTGGTTCACCATATGCAACCCAAAATCATGTTGTCAAAAGGAGAACCCATGAAACAGCCAATCTTTATTTTATTTCCACTCGTACTGTGGGCATGTGCGGAAGTAGACTCAAAAAGCACAAACCAAGAAGACGTCGTTGGCGTCGATGAAGAGACAGTCGATACAGAAACGGGATTCGAAGAAAAAGAAAGCAGCGAGGAGAAACTTGATGAAGGTTTCGATTCCGAAAAAGAGGAGTCCGAAGACGCCGAAGGGGATGGGGCTTCCGGAGAAGAAAAGGAGGAAGCGGACTATGAGGAATGTCCGGAGGATGTTGATTCTGCATCGGCCTGTGAAGGCACATGGGAAGATACCATCTGCATCTCTGAAGATCTTATTTGGTGGTGTCAAGACGGCATTTGGATGAACGAAAGCGACAAATAATTGCCGTTAACAGCGGGGTGGCGCACGCGCGCCACCGCTTCACTCGTGTATCGGCAAACGTGCGGGTATCACCGTTGAAAAGAGAGACAACGCTTTCGATTGTTCACCGCGAATCTTAAAAAAATATCTCAATCCGAAGGAGAGAGGATAAGAATAAACGAGAGATGTGTCTTATCGACATCACCAACGGATTATCCGCCATGAATCGCTTCAATTTTGCTGTCTTTGTTACCATCATAACCACTCTATGGGGATTGATGATCGGCTACATTTGCTGGCGATTGTTCGCTATGATCTCTCCTAATTTTCATCCACTGCTCATCGCAATTGCGTGTGCCTCTTGGCTCGCGCATCCCATCGCCTTTACCACGAGATTTTGGCCCGATACCGCATGGAAGCAATTCGCCACCCAATTGAGCTACGCCATTTTTGGAATTTCGGCCGTTTTCGTCGTCTCTTTCATCGCGAAAGATATGGTTCTCAATCTAATCACCTGGTTTATACCCTTGGATTGGTATGCTTCCTTGGACGTAGGCTCCTCTGTCCTATTGATACTCGTCTCTGCTGTGGTCGGATTTTTCGGATTCCAAAAAGCCTTGCGTCTCGCGGAAGTAAAGAGAGTTCCCGTCTATCTACCAAATCTCTCTTCAGAGTGGGAAGGGTTGCGCGTCGTTCAACTCACCGATATCCATATCGGTTCCACCTCGGACCGCTCGGTTATGCAGCAAATCGTTGATCGGGTCAATGAACTCAAACCCGACATCGTCGCGATTACCGGGGATTTGGTCGACGGCAGCGTGAGCGATTTACATCACCACGTCGAACCCATCTTCTCCATAAAGGCCACAATCGGGGTATACTTTTGCTCGGGAAACCACGACTATTATTCCGGCGTCGAGCAGTGGTCTCGCTTCTTACAACAAGGTGGCATCGAGGTGCTCTCTAACCGCCATATCATACACGCGCGCGGAGAGGCAGAACTCGTCATAGCGGGTGTACGCGATCTTCACGCCCATCGTATTATTCCCCAGCACCGCTGCGACCCCGTAGAAGCACTGCGCGGCGCATCGAAAGATGCACTGAGATTGTTACTGGTTCACCAGCCGAAATCCATTCAACTCATGAAAGAAGAGACGGTGGATTTGGTGTTGGCCGGTCACACGCACGGAGGACAATTTTTCCCCTTTTCCCTTCTGATTCACTTAGCACAGCCGTGGAACGCTGGATTGTATCAAACGAAGTATGCGCAATTGTACGTCAGCCGCGGAACTACGCATTGGGGACCACCGATCCGGTTTGGGGCAGATCATGAAATCACACTTTTGGAGCTACAGCCCGCGCGCGCTTGACCCGTACTCGCATCACAATTCATGCGAGTTCCCCTTTGGAAAGACAAGTATGGGCAATACAGAAAAAGATCGGTCGATGCTTGTCTCGCTTGACTCCCAAGATGGGATTGTATATTAAATTTCTATGTTTTTAAGCGTAATTCAAGGTTTTTTAGCTTGTTCCGCACAGGAGCCCGTATCTTTTTCCATAGAGAAGGACACGGTCGTGGTAGACATAGCGACCTTGCGAGAAGATGCTTCTTTCCCGGACTGGAAAACGGTTCGTTTGGTGGGAGAAGGCTCATCCAATGTTCATCTACCAACTATTTTTCCCAATGTGGAAACATTGTCTTTCCACTATACTACCGGCACGAGGCACCTCCCAAAGGCTCTCGACCAACTCCCTTTTCTATCGAACTTGTCGATCGAAGGAACCAATATTACCGACATTCCTCTTTCCGTGAGTAAAATAAGACTCAAACGGTTGGAGATCGCCCACAATCCACTTCTCGAAAGCATTCCTCCTCTGCCCTATGTGCAAAACGAATTGGCCATTCATCACAATCGTTCTCTCTCCGCGTTACCCGATACACTCGGAGCGCCGAAGAGCATCACAAAATGGGATTTCGCGCATAACAATGTACGAAGGATTTCGGCACCAATACAGGAATACAACTCTTTGCGACATGTTTCGGTAGCGGGCAACCAAATCCTACAGTTGCCCAGCGAAATTGCATCGTTACCTCGTTTGGAGTCTTTGGAATTGCAAGACAATCCCTTGCTCTCCCTTCCATTTGACGAAGAGTCAAACAACCGGATCATGCAGTTAAAAGTACACAACCTTCCCAATCTCGTTCGCATATCGAATTGGGAGGGGCTATCGAATATTCGTTCTCTATCGATTCATAATTGTCGAAGACTCCGCTCTCTTCCGACAGACTGGCGGCCCTTGAAACTGCTGAAAAAGATTCGAATTACCGACACCAATCTCTCCGTACTGTCGTTGAAACTGGAAGCACTGCGCAATTTAGAGTCTCTTGCCGTTCGTTCCAATCCAAACTTGACCGAGTTGTCGGACGTATCTCTACCCGATGCAATGCAAAATCTCCTATTAAATCGAAATGCTCTTCGGGATATCCCTTTAGCGGTCAGCGAACACCCCAATTTGCGGATTCTTCGGATGGATGAGAATCAACTTCGCACGTTGCCCAGTGGTTTATGTCAAAACGATCGCTTACTGGAACTCTCCCTTGGAAACAACCCTTTGTACGATCTGTGCGGAGAACAGTTTCAAATGTCTTCCCTGTACTTTCTCAACATTCAAGGAACCCAACTGCGCACCCTTCCCCAATCGCTTGCTCTTTTACCCAATCTCGAAATTCTTTCAATTGGCAGTATTCCCTTCCGAAAAGCACCCCTTCACTTGGCAAACAGTAAAAGTCTACGCGTCATTCGTATTCTTGGCACAGCAGATGAATACTCGGAGAGAATCAAAAAAGACCTCAAAGCCGTGTTGCCACCAACCATCCGCTTGGAGGAAATTTGAGATGATATTCTTCGGTTTGGCCTGCACAGCACTGGAAAATTCCGACGTTCGCACAGCGGCCGTCGAAATCAAAGCGGGTACCTACTCCGTCGGCCCATACGTATTGGGAACGCGTTCTCAACGGAGCAACCGAGAGATTACACTGTCTTACAGCTATCTTATTCAAGCGACTGAGCTAAGCAAAGGAGACTATATTAGAACCACTGGAGGCCTTCCCGAAGAACGATGCGTTCGCTCGCCCGATCCATCTCCTCTTTCGCTCCAAGATCCCATTTCTTGCATATCTTGGTGTGATGCCATCCTTTTGGCCAATGTGCGCAGTCGAGAGGAAAATCTTGCCCCAGCATACCAAATACCCAGCGGTATGTCCTTTTCCATGTCCGAAATCGATTGCAACGAAAACGCCCAGTTCGTTACCCTAGACCTTTATGCTTCCGGCTGGAGACTTCCGACCGAAGCCGAGTGGGATATCGCAGCACTGGGATGGAAAAAAGAAGCGCAAGACTTGGAGAAGGTTGCTTGGTTTGATCAGAATGCAGAAAACATCCCGCATGCTGTACGAAGTAAAGCGGCCAACCCGCAAGGCGTATACGATATGCAAGGCAATGTGTCAGAATGGATTTGGGAGGAGTATGGACCTTTGATACAAAAACGCGTCAAAGATCCCCACCGCAAAGAATTTCATCTGCTCAACGGATATGCCCGGTTGATCAAAGGGGGGAACTTTACTTCCTCGGCAAAGGGACTGAGCCTATCTGCTCGTCCCCAAGCATCCGCCGGTATGCGCTCAGATAAAATCGGCGTGCGCTTGGTTCGTACGATTCGAACCGTTGAGGAATAATTTTTATTCCTCAACCGTACACTGCAGCGACGGTTTATCGTAATACCCGGACATTTTGGTATACAAGACCTTACCCTCGTATAAATCGCGTTTCTCATAGAGACGTTCGCGTTAGAAAGGAGAGAATACAGTACTTTCTTTCTGGTATTCCTATGATCGCATACAGCTACTTTTCGCTTTTGGCCTGCACCGCCCATTTTCCGGAACTACACCAACCATCAGGATCCGCTCCGTACCTTCTGTTTATTACACACGGTAGCGGAGACTCTATTGAGGATTGGCCCTTAGCACTCGCTGCAAGCATAGAGGAATATATCGCAGAACCGGAAATGTGGGACATTTGGGTCTACGATTGGCATCGAGATGCCGCCAACAAGTTAACGGCATCGGGCAGCGGTACCAAGCACGGAGAATACATCTCCGAGCATCTCAAACATACCTCCTATACACATTATCACTTCGTGGCTCACAGCGTCGGCGCATTTGTCATACATACACTCGAGCAGAAGCTAAATACCCAAGCAACCATTCAAAGTACATATTTAGACCCTTTTTGCGGATCAGGAATCTTTGATTGGGAATATGGTCATCGTAGATTTGGAGAATACGCACACTTTTCCGAAGCCTATGTCAACATGGACGATGGTGTTCCATCAACCGACTCCCCTTTGCAACAGTCATTTGTATTTGATGTGACATCTCGCGCACCAGAAGAGGAGGATCGTTCACGACGTCATTGGTCACCGATTTCTCTCTATGAACAAAGCATTCTCCAAGAGGAGGAGGAGTGGGGCTTTAACAATACGGTGGAAGCCGGTAACCCTCCCCATCAACATCAGCCATCTGAATACCCAAAGGGTGGTATTTTAATCGTAGATTGAGGCGAGCCCGAACGATCTCCGTCCGAAACGTATCCATTTGAGCTTGAGCAGTCACTCTGTTTCGTACAATGCAGATCGGTCAATTCTCACTGTAAAAATGTATTTGACATGTACTTGACATTTATATTTTTCGAATTGTCGAAGATACAAACAGCGGATCAAGGAGGTCTACATGCTACACTCACTTTTCAAAAAAAGAACCACCACAAAAAGAAACATTTTGCCCAAATCCAAACTGAACTTAGTGGTACTACAAGAGGAACTCTCATTATCCCCTAAGCAAGTACGCTACCTCAAGGCAGACCTGAACAACATCGTGCAACGCTACCTAACGGAGCAAGCGGTTCAAAATCGTACAGATCTTTCTTTCGACACGGTTGCGGAAGAGTCCGGTTTACCCAGTGAAACCTTGACCATTACAATCTCTCTCTAGAATCCTATCACAAAAACAATTCTGAGGACGCCTATCGAAGACGGGTAATCAAACCCATGTCAATCCAGCTCGATAGATTTTCGTCTTGCCAAGCCGTACCGGCAACGGAATCCCCAGCCAAAGCGAGAATCCCTGCCGTGCTGAGATAAGCGATTGTTGAAGCAATCTCTTCATCGACAAAAAGATTCTCTTCATTTAAACACAACGTTTCACACGCCCAATCTGTGGGGTACTCATAATCGCAGTGATCAGAACTGGTCACTTGCAGTATTTGGGAAGTTCCCATCATTTCGAAGAGCGTAACACCGTTGTTATCGGAATTACAGGTGGAAGGCTCTCCTACAAGAGCATAAGAAGGTACTGAAATTGAGCCCGCATAATCTCGTCCTAAGAAATCCGGAACACCCGGTGCTCCTTGTGTGTCTGTCGCATCCAAGCCGACGACACCAATCGTGCGCGAATCTTGAGAGGCCGCGCTGATGGCCGCCACACCACCCGCAGACTGCCCTGCATAGATAACAGACGTCGCGCCAAACAGCGTAGCAAGTTCCACCATATTTTGACCATTCATCTCCTGATCAACACCCGTAAAAACATTATAATGG
>JAYYRF010000550.1:0-6241 GCA_036127535.1 Myxococcota bacterium
TCTTCGGCGTTGTTATTTTGAACGAGAATATTCCGAGTTGTCAAGGTCGCACCAGTTATAGAAACGGCACCACCATCTGCCGTCGCAGTGTTGTTGCGTAGAATCACAGTGTCCAATTCCACATCTGCACCAACCGAGCGAATCGCACCACCATCTCGACCATCATTCTCTGCGATGCCGTTTTGTAGGGTTAGATTTACAAGCTTGAGGCTACCTCCGGTCGTGAGGTCAAACAATCTATCCAGTGCGTCTCCAAAGGCGGGTGACTCTTCGTCCTCTTCGGTTTCAGGGGATATCACGACTTCGGAAGGATGATCACCAAGCCCATTGAAAGTGATGGAGCCATCCGACCAATCTAAACTAAGAGAATACGTACCGGGAAAGATCGCGATGGTTCGACAAAGTTCGTCCATCCCATTCACAGCAGCTTCCAAAGATGAGTATGGAAATTCAACGGTTCCATCACCAGCAGTTTCCGCTTCAAAATCCAAGATGACGGGATGCGCATTTGGATTGTTATCGTCACAGTCTCCTCCACCGGTACAGGGTCCGTATCCATCGCCGTCAAAATCAATATCGTCGATCTCACCAGAACAGTTGTTATCCACCTCATCACATATTTCAGGATTCCCAGGCCAAGCAGCGGGATCTGTGTCGTCGCAGTCCCCCTCGCATATACTTGTTCCATCGGCATCTAAATCCATGTGATCCGCATACAATCCATCACAATCTGAATCTTTACCGTCACAAATCTCCTCCGCCTCCGGATACACCCGGTCATCATTGTCATCACAGTCTCCCGCGCATATTCGTCGTTGGTCTCGATCGGCATCCGCCTCATCATCAGGAATGAGTCCATCGCAATCCGAATCTTTACCGTCACAAATCTCCTCCGCTCCAGGATATACATTGGCATCATTATCATCACAGTCACCGCTGTACGGAGTGTGGCCATCATTATCATTATCTAAAGTGGAAAGACTGCCCTCCCCACGGATAATCGTTTGTAAATTAGCATGCTCTTCCAGTGTTGTTCTTATTTCTACAGATCCGTCGTAAACCTCTATTTCTAAAGGGGAAAACTCAACTAGAATATCCAAAGAATCACCGTTACTTAGTTCGTTCTCGTCTTCTTTGGATACCGTCCAAACATTTGCATCACCATCCAGTAATGAAGCCGACAAAATGGCAAAATCCACATTACCGGTATTTTGAATGGTAAAAGTTTGCGACGCAACGGTACCCGTTGGAATTGATCCAAAATCCAATTCTGCGTGCGAAATGGACAGCTCGCCTAGAATCACTTCCGGAGGCTCTTCGCAGGCAATGAAAGAGGAAAAAGAAAGAAAGAATATCAAATTACTTAACATTTTGGAATCCTTTTTGTTACTATATTCAATAGTATAACCGTAAATAGTAGGGGGCTTTTTTTACTATTTGCTGTTTGGGTGGGCAAATATGTTTTTACTATTTTCAATAATAGCGTGCTCTGATAAGGGTGATGCGGACGAAGTACAGCTTCCGCCGGAAGATACTTATGTAGCTGAAGACACCGCGGAACCTTATTTTGACGCAGAAACCGGCTTATTTGACACGGGCTACGACGAGGTTCCTCCTTATCAACTTCACATCGCACACACCGGCATGTGGACTTTATCCCCAGTAGCAGGCCCTTACACGTCCCTCCAAGGGGAGTTGAATCTGTCTGAAATTATAGACAACAACGATACCTTCCCTTACTGCGACTTCCGAATGGGCATTACCGGCTACGCCTCTGAAGCGATGTGTAATACATGCGACTTTGGATTTGAAGTGAACTTTTACTTACTCGATCCGGAGGAGCCGGAAGAAGGTGAAGAGGTCATCGAACCTCCAGAGGAGATCCCCATTGCTGAAAGCCTTGGAGATTGCTTCTCCCCGGATCTTCCCCATCATCAAGAAGTTCGACAGATGGCCTATTCAATAGAAGAGGAAACCCTGTACTTCAACTATTATGATACGGGTATTTGGCTTCCTTGGTATCCGGCGGTGTTCATTCACGACTCACTGGAAGTTAACTATACGCAAACCTTGGCTTTTTATGGTGTAGGTGAAGATGACTAGTCCCTTTTTGATAACTTTGCTATCCTGCACAACGGATACAGATGGTGTTACGGTTGAGGATTACGTTCCCCCTGTAGAGCTTTCGCTTCCCTCTTTGGACGGGATCGATGTTGAGTCTGCCTTCACAGAAGCGATTTCCCGCGTAGGGAAGGTTCAACTCAACCCAGCTTGGAACGGAAACAAAGAGTCTCTTGCTCTGAAACGTCCAACATGTCCGGACGTGTATGTAGGCGCTCCTGAATTTTTAGACAATGCAGTCGACGATTCACTCATTTGGGACGACTTTTGCAGTACCGGTACCGGCCTTCGTTTTGGCGGTCATACGCTGTGGAAAGGTACTTTGGAACAAAATGGTGATCCGACAACCCAAACGGGACTCACCATTAATGGAACCCGGCAGATGGAGGCGCAAGCTTCTGTTGCGATCGCAAATGACGTGATTTACGAATTCAAGGGAACCGGAAGTGATGCCCTCTACCGTGTACAAGCACCAGGATATGAACGTTGGACATATTCAGCTGAAATTAACGGAAGCATATCGGGCTCTCAGTCGACGGGTGAAAACGAAGGATTTCGTACTGACATGTATATTTATGCATCCGGAGGCGACTCGGAAACCCTCGATGCAAGAGGAAACGTGTTTTGGTTCGATTATCGCATTCAAGACCGCTTTGATTCCGCAGCAATGGATATTTACCTGGTAAATGGTTCAAGTGCAGGCCCCGACGACTGTCCACTCGAACCCAAAGGCTGGATAGGACTTCGAGACGAAAATGCATTTTGGTATGATTTGGTATTTATGCCCCAAGACTCAAATGACGATGCAGGATACGAAGACGAAGACCGTTCTGTGTGTGATGGTTGCGGTACCTTGTACCTGCGAGGACTTGAAACCGAAAATTATGGTGAAATTTGTCCGGACTTTAGCACGATTTGGACGGATAATCTCATAATTCTACCCGATGCAGAAGATTTTGTATTGACTCTCCAACAGCTTCCCCCCCAAGAATAACCAAACCAATCGCGAGGTGTTCATGAACCGTACCATACTTTGCAGCAGCGTATTACTGCTCAGCTGTGCCCCTGAAGCCAATGATGAACCTGAAATCATTCATCTAGAGGCAAGGGAACAACTCATACGTTTATCGGTTGATCTGCGCGGGATTCACCCAACAGAAACAGAACTAAAAGCCATAGAGACACACCCTGAACTCTACGACGACTTCGTCGATCGTTATTTGGAAGACTATCGCTTACCTGAGCGGGTTCGACAGATCTTTAATCGAAAGTTCCTTACGAGAACCAATGATAACTATGGGTTTAGTCACCCCGATTACTCCGATGGAGAGATTGGAAGATCCATTGGAGAAGAACCTCTTCGCCTCATCAGCTACATATTCGAAAATGATCTACCATATTCAGAAATCGTGACGGCTGACTATACCATGGCAAATCCGGTTTTAGCAAAAATATGGAACTTAGACTATCCTGAAGGAGAATCGGATTGGAGACCTGCACGCTACCAAGACTCCCGTCCTCACGCAGGTATTCTTAGCATGTCCAGTGTTTGGAGTCGCTATCCATCCATGGGTGGTAACGCAAACCGCCATCGCGCAAATGCGTTATCCAAAATGCTCCTATGCAATGACTACCTTTCACGCCCCGTCGTATTGAGTCGCGCAGCGGTAGACCAATTGACCATTGATCCTGAAGATGCGATCAACACAAATTCTTCTTGTCAATCTTGTCATTCGAGCTTGGATCCCCTCGCCGCACACTTTTATGGCTTCTTCCCCGTAAATGAAGAAGAGATGATGGAACTGTATTGGCCCGAGAGAGAAGAGAACTGGAGAATGTATGCGGAAAAGGAACCCGCTTACTTCGGTACCATGACGGGCAATATAACAGAACTCGGACAACTAATGGGTGAGGATACCCGCATCGTGGATTGCGCCGTTAAAACCGTTATGGAAGGCCTGCAGCAAAGAGAAATAACAGACTGGGACTGGACGGAGTACCATACCCACCGCGATGCATTCATCGGGGCAGATTTGAGTCTGCGCTATCTCATACGCTCCATCGTCACGTCCGACACCTATAAAATTGCCACCAGTAACAACAAAGAGATTATGGATCACATACCAAGCGTTAAGGTGGTAAATCCATATCAACTTTCTGCGATTATGGCAGACATTACTGGTTTTCAGTGGAACTTCGGTGGTATCGACGCACTTACCAATAATGGGACGGGCATTCCCGTTCTCCTAGGAGGAATTGACTCTACCAATGTTTCGGAGCGGAACTACCTACCCTCGGTTGGTCTGGTGTTTACCCAAGAACGACTCGCCCAAGCCGCTGGATGGGATGTTGCCGTACACGATTTAGATCCCAACCGAACCGCCGATGCAAGGATGCTTAAGTTTGTCTCCCCCCAAGACACCCCCGATAGCAATCCAGAAGCATTTGACTATCAGATTCGTGAGTTGTTCTTACGCGTTCGTGGGATTCCACTCGCGGATGACGCAACGGAACCACAAGAACTTATGAAACTTTGGAAGCAACTTCACAGTGTGGAGGCTTCACCAACCAAAGCATGGGCAGGCGTATTGAGCGCCGTCCTTCGCGACCCCGCCATCATCACATACTAATACAATAGGAGCGAAATATGACCTGGACACGAAGAGATCTTATTAAGCATGGCGCTGCTTTGGGTGCCCTCAGTTCAATCGGTTGGAATCCGAGTATGGCTCGAGCCGCACAGGGCGAAAGAAAGTTCCTATTCTACTTTGCGGGTGGAGCTTGGGACACGACAACCGTTTTTGATCCTCACTATGGCACCGACTTGATTGACATGGATCCCATGACCTACACAAAGGAACACGGGCTCTTAAAGTTTACCGGCGGCGAAGATCGACCCAATATAGAACGTTTCTTTCAAAAGTGGAATAGACGCTCTATGATTGTAAATGGACTAGACGCGCACTCCGTTGGTCATGGTAGCGGAACAAAACTCACTCTGACGGGAACCTCCGCTTCCTCATATGCAGATTGGCCTACAACTCTCGCCGCCAATGCAAAGGGAGAATATCCACTCCCGCACTTGGTGTTTAGTGGACCCAATTTTGCTGGTAACAGTGGTTCTGCGGTGGTTCGTGCGGGTGGTGGAACCCTGATCGATCTCATTAATTCCTCCATCAACGGACAAGCCGATAATCCAACTCCCGTCTTCTCTCCCCCAGCCGACAGCATGATTGATGCGTTCGTACACAAGCAGATTTCTAAATTCGCTGCCAAGCATGAGATTGCAGGCGGTCACAGTCGTCGAAGATCAGAATCCTTCCTCAATAATACCGAACGCTCTATGGAAATAGAGGGCCGTCTATTTGAAGCCGGTCTCGATCAAATCGGAACCTCTCTTTTTGAACAATCCCTCAAAGCTGTCGAAATGATGAGGCTTGGTTTATCGAGAACCGCGATGCTCGGAATTCCAGGCGGTTGGGATTGTCACGGCGGTGTTGAAGTAAACGCCCCCCAACACGAAAATTTCTTTATGGCACTCGATCAGCTTATGGAATACATGGCAACGACCCCCGGCTCTTCCACCCAATATCTGATTGACGAAGTAGTCATCGTTGCCCTTAGCGAATTTGGTCGTACGCCTCGCCTTAATGGTGGCGGTGGTAAAGACCATTGGCCGTTCACATCTGCTATGGTGATTGGTTCAGGCGTAAACGGTGGTCGTACCATCGGAGCCACCGACGATGCACTTATCGGATTGCCCATAGATTATGAAACCGGAATGTTCGATTCAAACGGAACAATGCTCGGCACAGAGAATTTGGGTGTTGCTTTACTCAAACTCGGTGGTTTGGATCCGGAACAGCTCTTACCGGGTATTCAACCTCTAAACGCTGTATTGAAGTAATGTTAATTCTATTGTTATTCGCCTGTGGGGAAAAAGAGGCAGATACCGCTTTGTCACTTTGTGTCCATGACCCACCCTTGAGCTATGAGAATTTTGGAAAATCATACATGGACATGCACTGTACCGGTTGCCATGGCTCAGAACTGCCGCCAGGCCATCGTGTAGGCGCTCCATTAAGCGTTAATTTAGATTCCTACGACTTGGTATTGGATT